>NZ_JBEZKW010000139.1:0-1157 GCF_040651795.1 Streptomyces sp. NPDC048361 | reverse complement strand
TTACTGACCTTGAATGCGTGATGTCGTCATGGTGGCTGGCGTCGGAGGCCGGTGCCGGTGAGGCAGCCGTTGAGGACGTCGTGGCGGTACTGGAGCTGGCGGAGGCCGCGCCGGACGGCGGTGATCAGGTCGTCGGGGTCGGCGAAGGCTCGGTTGGCTGTGGTGGTGCGTCGCAGGACGGACCAGATGCCTTCGACCGGGTTGAGGTCAGGTGCGTAGGGCGGCAGTTGGAAGACGGTGAGCCAGTCGCGGGCGTCGATGTAGCGCCGCATTCCGGCAGTCAGGTGGGTGTTGAGATTGTCCCAGACCAGCACGATCGGGCCGCCGAGCTGCTGGTGGGCGGTCTGGATCAGGTCGCGGTAGTCCTTCCAGGAGAAGCTTTTGCGCCCGTCGGGGCGGGCGTCTGGGCAGGGCCGGTAGATCAGCCGTGAGCGTTCGCCGGCCTTGTAGCAGGCCAGGGCTGCTACCGATAAGCGGCGGCGGGAGCGGCCCCGCACGCGGATCACAGGGGTGCGGCCGCGGCGGGACCAGGTGCGGGTGGTCGGCGGCGTCATCGAGAATCCGGCCTCGTCCTCAAAGACGAGCCAGGCGTCGAGCGCCGCCACGGTCCTTCCACCTGGGGCCAGGTCTCCTTCATCCAGCCGGCCATCGCCGCCTCGTCTCGCTCGATGGCACGGCGGGCAGGAACCTGGCAGGTCCAGCCATGCCGTCTGAGCAGCGCGGCGACGCCCTGGACTGTGTAGCTCTTGTGAAACCGTCGCCCGATCAGGGTCTTGATCCGAGACAGCGTCCAGGTCTGGTCCGGCCAGCCATGCGCGACCGGGCCCTTGAGCAGCTCACGCTCGAGGGCGGCGAACAGGTCGTCGCTCAGCAGCGGCAGCGACGCCGGCCCCTTCGAGGCCAGGGCTCTCGGCCCGTCCTGAGACCAGGCCTTGCGCCACCGCTGTACCGACCGGACGCTGACCCGCAGGTCGTGAGCGATGACCGCGTTCTCGTCACCCTGCGGGAACCGCTCGGCCGCCTCCAACCGCAACCTTTCGCGAAAGACCCGCCGTTCGTCGGTCAGCCCGCCCCCTTGCGCATACCTCATGCACTTGGCGTACCGCAGGGATCATGGTCCGTCAGCCCCTACGACACCACGCTTTGAAGGTCAGTAG
>NZ_JBEZKW010000138.1:0-1245 GCF_040651795.1 Streptomyces sp. NPDC048361 | reverse complement strand
AGGCCAAGCACGGAACCGTCCTCGTGGTCGTCGACCAGCCCGCCACCATCGGCGCCCTGCCGCTGGCCATCGCCCGGGACATGGGCTGCGAAGTCTCGCCATCGCCTGGGGCGACCCCGACGCCGGCGGCGTTCTGCCCGACGACGGGCGCCTGGACCAGATCCGCCAAATCCCGCTCACCCGCCCTTGACCCCTACGCGAAACCGCCCCCGCCCACCCGGGAGCTCTGTCCAGGTGGTCTGGACAGAGCCCCAAAGGGGTCCTTCAGCTGGGAGTCGGTGGGGGTGGGCAGCCAGGCATGCCGAGGGATGTCTGCGCCCCGTTCGGCCGATCCGCCGGCCGAGGGCCGGCCGCCCCGCTGGTCGGTCGTGGACTATTCGGCGGTGATGTCCGTGTAGGCGATGGTCACCGTTTCGATGGAGGGGTCAGCAAAGGTCGCCCGGACATTGGTCAGGTGGAAGCGCCGAACGGGCTGCTGCCGGGCGTCCAGCGCGACGATGGTGATGTCGTGTCGGAGACCGTCGTGACCGTCGAGGGAGGTCTTGATCCAGTCGGTGAACGCGGCGCTCTTGTCCGCGCCACGGGTGATGGTGGCCTTGCCGAAGCCGGCGGCGCCAGGATGCTTGCGCTGGATCAGGTCGCCGGACACTTCCTGGACTAGGGTCAGGCCGGACACCATCATCAACGGAGCAGTGGAAACGGTCACGAAATCGGGCCTGGTGACCCGCGGCCAGCCCCTGTACCTCTCGACTCCGGCGGCGATTGGGCAGGCCCGCACGAGGAGTTGGAACCCGCACGAGAAGTTGGAGAGCGATCAGCTCGTAGTCGCAGGAGTCGAGGCCCGGGTGCTTCCCGGCGAGGACGACAGTGACGCATGCCCCCGTGGCGGGACCAGCGGAGCCCGGCCCCGGTCGGCATTCGCTGCTCATACGACTCGATTCCCGACGGCGGCACGCGAGAGGGAACGTCGAGGCCCGTGTGCCGGCTGACCTGTCCGGCACGCTGCACATCAACGGACGCGTCACCAGCCAGAGCGGCGCATAGCCTTCGCCTCGCTTCTTCGTGCCGGCCGCGCTCAGCTCGGCAGGGCGCTCCAGATCCCGCCGCCCGAGGCGGCTGCGATGACCCGAGAGCCCTCGCCGCGGCGGATGCAGGTCGGGGGGCGGGCCCGCAGGGGGGGGGGGGGCGCCCCCCCCCCCGCGCCCGGGGCAGCCGGGGGTGGGTGTGAGTGGGCCCCGAGAGGGC
>NZ_JBEZKW010000137.1:0-1548 GCF_040651795.1 Streptomyces sp. NPDC048361 | reverse complement strand
CACCCCCCGTTATGTTTTCCGCGGTTCCGCAACGGAGCCGCTGGCCTCCGGGCTCGGCATGACTGTGTCCCCCTGTCGAAGGAATGACCTGGGGGGTGGTGTCACCGGGCCCGGGAGGTGCCGTCGGAGACGCTGATCAGAGGTCCGGCCACCACCCGGTCCGGCGCAATGCCGGACAGTTCGCGGGCGGCAGGCCTGCATAACGTGGATGCGCGAGCACGACACCCGAGCCGAGGCCGGCACCGTCAACACCCCTGAAAGGGCACGATGTTCGAGATCGAAGACGTGGGCGTGTTCCTCGGCCTGGACGTCGGCAAGTCCACTCACCACGGCCACGGGCTCACCCCGGCCGGGAAGAAGGTCTTCGACAAGCCGCTGCCCAACAGCGAACCGAAACTGCGGGCCGTCTTCGACAAGCTGACCGCGAAGTTCGGCACCGTCCTGGTCATCGTGGACCAGCCCGCCTCCATCGGCGCCCTCCCGCTGACCGTCGCCCGCGACGCCGGCTGCCGCGTCGCCTACCTGCCCGGCCTGGCCATGCGCCGGATCGCCGACCTCTACCCCGGCGAGGCCAAGACCGACGCCAAGGACGCGGCCGTCATCGCCGATGCCGCGCGGACGATGCCACACACCCTGCGCTCCCTGGAACTGACCGACGAGATCACCGCCGAGCTGACCGTACTGACCGGCTTCGACCAGGACCTGGCCGCCGAGGCCACCCGCACCAGCAACCGGATACGCGGCCTGCTCACCCAGTTCCACCCCTCCCTGGAACGCGTCCTGGGACCGCGTCTGGACCACCAGGCCGTCACCTGGCTCCTGGAGCGCTACGGCTCCCCGGCCGCCCTGCGCAAGGCCGGCCGCCGCAGACTCGTGGAACTGATCCGCCCGAAGGCCCCCCGCATGGCCGCCCGACTGATCGACGAGGTCTTCGACGCCCTCGACGAACAGACCGTCGTCGTCCCGGGCACCGGCACCCTGGACATCGTCATCCCCTCCCTGGCCGCTTCCCTGACCGCCGTGCACACCCAGCGCAGGGCGATGGAAGCCCAGATCAACACCCTGCTGGAGGCCCACCCTCTTTCCCCGGTCCTGACCTCGATGCCCGGCGTCGGCGTCAGGACCGCCGCTGTCCTGTTGACCACCGTCGGCGACGGCACCAGCTTCCCCACCGCCGCCCACCTGGCCTCCTACGCCGGACTCGCCCCCACCACCAGGCAATCCGGGACCTCGATCCACGGCGAACACGCCCCACGCGGCGGCAACCGGCAGCTCAAACGCGCGATGTTCCTCTCCGCCTTCGCCTGCATGAACGCCGACCCGGCCTCCCGCACCTACTACGACAAGCAACGCGCCCGCGGCAAAACCCACACCCAAGCTCTCCTCCGCCTCGCCCGCCAACGCATCAGCGTCCTGTTCGCCATGCTCCGCGACGGCACCTTCTACGAATCCCGGACACCGAAGGACGTCGAACTAGCCGCATAACCCCAGCAACCCTGAACCACCCCAAACCCGCCAGGGGTGCCTTGACGAAAGACATAGAGGCAC
>NZ_JBEZKW010000136.1:0-1699 GCF_040651795.1 Streptomyces sp. NPDC048361 | reverse complement strand
CACGTCGGCCTTGAGCGGGAGGCCGATGCACGGCTTGTTCAGGGAGCCCTGGACCAGCGACAGCTGCGGGCTCATGTCGCCATCGGTCTTCGAGTTGCCGAAGGCCTGCTTCGCACCGTTGCCGCTGAGCGACGTCGTACCGGTGTCGTTGCCGATGGCCATGGCCTGGGGGGCCAGCATGGCGGAGGCGCCGACAATCGAAACGGCTGCAGCGGACGCGGCCATAACCTTCTTGAGCATGGTCTTCCTTTTCTTGGTGGAGAGCACGTGCAGTACCGCGCCCCTATCCACTGCGCCGTACTACTGCCTGGTCAACTTCGCCGAACTGGTTTGGTTCCGCCACATCACCCGAACGGTTCTCAAGAGGGACGGAGAACACCGGACACTACGCCGGATACACCCCCATCAGATCTCCATATAATCCCAACCCACAAAGGCACGGAGACGTGTTCGGCCCTATTTTCGTACGGCCGAAAGAGTGAAGGGAAGAAACCGATTCGCCGTGTGGGCTGTTGGGCAGGAGGCTCCGTCTGGGGCATCCACCAGAAAGGGACCAGCGTGATCAAGAAGGCTATGGCGGCAGCAGCCGTCGGCGTGTCCGTGATTGGCGCGTCCGCGGCGATGGCGCCGCAGGCGATGGCGATCGGCAACGACAGCGGGACCACGACGGTCAGCGGCAACAACGCGTTGCAGTCGTACGGGAACTCCGCCACGTACGGCAACATGAGCCCGCAGATCGCGCTGATCCAGGGGTCGTTCAACAAGCCCTGCATCGCCCTGCCGGCCAAGGCCAACATCCAGAACATCCTCGCCCTGGTGAACGTCGGAATCCAGGACATCCCGATCCTGTCCTCGCCGCAGACCCAGCAGTGCACCGAGAACTCCACCCAGGCCAAGGGCGACGAGGCGCTGTCGCACATCCTGAGCAACATCCCGGTCCTCTCCGGCAACGGCGCCTCGCACAGCTGAACTCAGCGATTTCAGGACGGCCGGGCCGCTGTCAATCCCTTCGGGGGTCCGACGCCCTGATGTCCTGGCCGGATCGCCGGCGCACTCCGACGATCCGGCTTTTTCGCGCCCGTCACCTCACGCGTGACGTCGCGCCTCTTCAGTCCGGCCAGTGGAAACCGTTGACAAGCGCATTCCATTCCCAATCGGGCCGGCCCGGCACCGTACGCCTTTCCGCGGCCCAGGAACGCACCAGGTCCGCGTAGAAGGGTTCGGATTCCGCCTCGCTCTCGAATCGTCGACGGGTGATCGGGATGAAAGTCTGCCGGCGCCAGGCGCCCTGCGTCTCAGTCATGTTTCCTCACCATCGGTCCGTGGTCACTTCCTCATTACCACGGCCGGGCGGAGTCGATTCCGCAATGCTCTGTCCGGGGGACAGGGCGCAACCAAAAGAGATTCTTACCGTTTCTCTTCACAGATCCCCGTCAGTGGAATCAGACCAACAGGAGTAGACATGCAGAAGTTGTGGTCGGCCGCAGCCGTCGCCGCAGCCGTTTCCGGTGTCGCGATGATGGCCGCGCCGCAGGCGATGGCCATCGGCAACGACAGCGGTACGACGTCGCTCAGCGGCAACGGTGCCGAGCAGGCCTTCGGCAACTCGAAGACCGACGGCGACATGAGCCCCCAGATGACCCTGGTCCAGGGCTCCCTGAACAAGCTGTGTGTCGGCCTGCCGGCAAAGGCCGACATC
>NZ_JBEZKW010000135.1:0-1778 GCF_040651795.1 Streptomyces sp. NPDC048361 | reverse complement strand
CGCGGGCGGCGCGGCATACAGCCCGGCGCTCACCGACTTCGTCTTCATGGTCCGGGAAACGTCCCAGATGTTCATCACCGGACCTGACGTGGTGCGGGCGGTGACGGGCGAGGAGATCACGCAGAACGGCCTCGGCGGCGCCGACGTGCACGCCGAGACCTCCGGCGTGGCGCACTTCGCCTACGACGACGAGGAGACGTGCCTGGCGGAGGTCCGCTACCTGATCTCCATGCTGCCGTCGAACAACCGGGAGAACCCGCCGGTCCACACGAGCGACGACCCCGCCGACCGCCGCTCCGAGGTGCTGCTCGACCTGGTCCCGGCCGACGGGAACCGCCCGTACGACATGCACAAGGTGATCGAGGAGCTCGTCGACGACGGCGACTTCCTCGAAATCCACGAGCGCTGGGCACGGAACATCATCTGTGCGCTGGCCCGTCTGGACGGCCAGGTCGTCGGCATCGTGGCGAACCAGCCGCAGTCCCTCGCCGGTGTGCTGGACATCGAGGCATCCGAGAAGGCGGCTCGCTTCGTCCAGATGTGCGACGCGTTCAACATCCCGATCGTCACCCTGTTGGACGTCCCCGGCTTCCTGCCGGGCGTCTCGCAGGAGCACGGTGGAATCATCCGCCACGGCGCGAAGCTCCTGTACGCGTACTGCAACGCGACGGTGCCCCGCATCTCCCTGATCCTGCGCAAGGCGTACGGCGGCGCGTACATCGTCATGGACTCGCAGTCCATCGGAGCCGACCTGACATACGCGTGGCCCACCAACGAGATCGCGGTGATGGGTGCGGAAGGCGCCGCCAACGTCATCTTCCGCCGCCAGATCGCGGATGCCGAGGACCCGGAGGCGATGCGGGCGCGCATGGTCAAGGAGTACAAGGCGGAGCTGATGCACCCGTACTACGCGGCTGAGCGCGGCTTGGTCGACGACGTGATCGACCCCGCCGAGACGCGGGCCGTTCTGATCGCCTCGCTGGCGATGCTCAAGTCCAAGCACGCCGACCTGCCCTCCCGCAAGCACGGCAACCCGCCTCAGTAAGCCTGAGCAAGGCCCCAGTAAGCCTTCGAAGCTTCAGTAAGAGGAGACGAACGTGACCACTCCGAATGCCAAGTCCTCCGAGTCGCTGCTCCGCGTGGAGAAGGGTGACGCCGCTCCCGAGGAGCTCGCCGCGATCACCGCGGTGCTGCTCGCCCGCGCCGCGGCCCAGCCCGCCGCGGCTCCCAAGCGCGGCCGCTCCACCGCCGGCTGGCGCCGCCTGGAACGCACCCCCGGCTTCCGCGCGCCGCACTCCTGGCAGGGCTGAGCCCCGCGCAGGACTGCCTCGCTGCATAGCAAAGCCCCCGCCTTCATGGGCGGGGGCTTTCAGCTGCGCCCGTACTGCTGCTCATCGCGGGTGGCGGTGTATCGCCCCGCGGGCGGGTGGGCAAACGCGTCGGGGTCCGGGGCGGAGCCCCAGAGGGTGGGGCTCCGCGGGGGCGGCCGGCTCAGCGGAGTCGGGCCATGAGGGCGTGTTCGACGAGGGTGATGAGGGCGCTTTTGGCGTCGGCGCGGTGGCGGGCGTCGGTGACGATGATGGGGGTGTCGGGGCCGATCTGGAGTGCTTCGCGTACTTCGTCGGGGGTGTAGGGCTGGTGTCCGTCGAAGCCGTTGAGGGCGATGACGAAGGGGAGTCCTGAGTTTTCGAAGTAGTCGACGGCGGGGAAGCAGTCGGCGAGGCGGCGGGTGTCGACGAGGACGACGGCGCCGATGGCGCCGCGGACGAGGTCGTCCC
>NZ_JBEZKW010000134.1:0-1891 GCF_040651795.1 Streptomyces sp. NPDC048361 | reverse complement strand
TACTCACCCTCTCGGGCTTTCCTCCGGGCGCTTCCCTTCGGTATTTCGTGTTTCCGACTCTATCAGACTCTTTCGTGTCCGATTCCCCGTCGGAGTGGGGTTTGCCTTCCAGGTTCTCCCTCTCGGGTTTCCCTTTCCGGCGGCTCCGACTCTATCAGATCCTTTCGGACCTGATTTTTGGTCGAAATCGGGTTGTCCTCCCGGCTGTTGGGCCGTTCCGACGTCCCGAACTCTAGCGGATCCTTCCAGTGATTCGTAATCGAGTCACTGGGTCGACCTAAAAGAGAATTCGGCATGCCGAATTCACCCCGGCCGGGGGTCGTGCTGAGTTGGGAGTGCCACAGGAAACTGTGGCGGATGGTTGGCGCGGAACCGTCCCGGCTGCGCGACAACCCGGAGAACACTACACGAGCTTGCTGACAGCTCCGCCCCACCCGTCCCGCTCCCCTGCCTCCTCCCGCGTCCCCCCGGGGCTGCCACGCCTCACCCGGCCCGCAGCGCGCGGCTTGCGGTTTCCGTTGCGTCAACTCCTAACGTCGTCATGGGGCCGGAGACGCCGGCCCGGCGATGGGAGGCACGGCCATGGCCTGGTCGATCGCGGAAGTGGCCCGGATGTCCGGCGTGACGTCCCGGACGTTGCGGCACTACGACGAGATCGGGCTGCTTCCGCCCGCATGGATCGGGAGCAACGGCCACCGCTACTACGAGGAGGCCGATCTGCTGCGGTTGCAGCAGATCCTGCTCATGCGCGAGCTCGACCTGGGGCTCCGCGAGATCCAGGCGGTCCTGGACAGCCAGGTCGACCGCGTAGCCGTACTCCGTGAGCACCACCAACGGCTACTTGCCGAACGGGACCGGCTCGGCACTCTCGCCCGCACGGTCGGTCGCACCATCGCCGAACTGGAGGAAGCAGAGGAGAACGACAGCATGACGAAGATCAATCGTCCGGAGAACCTGTTCGAAGGGTTCGAGCCCTCCCCGGAGGAGAACGAGAAGGTCCGCGACCGGTGGCCCAGGGCGTGGGAGCAGTCTCAGCGGGCCGTCGCGACGATGACCGCCGAGGACACCGAGCGGTGGCAGCGTGAGGTGACGGCGCAGATGATTCGTGTCGCCGAGTTCATGGTGGCCGGCACCCCGGTCGACGACCCCGCCGTCCAGACCGAGATGGCCGAGCACTACCGGGGCGTCTGCCGGTTCTGGACGCCGAACGCGGCTGCGTACAAGGGGCTGGCCCAGACGTATGTCGACGAGCCGCAGATGCGCGCGAACTTCGACAAGATCGCCAACGGTCTGGCCGTCTATCAGCGGGACGCGATGGTCGTCTACGCCGACGCCCGGCTGAGCTGACCTGCCGGACAGCGCTGCCCACCTGGGTAGCGCGGACTCACCCGGTCAGCGCGGACCCACCTGGTCATCCGCGCCTGGCCCGGGCGGGCGGCCATGGGTCGCCCAAGTGGTCGGGGGGCTGCAGACCTCCGGCCCGACCATCAGCCATCCACCACCGGTCACCAGCAAGCGAGCCATCGGGCAACCGGCAGCCTGGGGCGGGCGGCCGGCATTGTGGGCATTGGGCGTCGGCAACCCCAGGTTTGCTTCCGATGCCCTGCTTCCTCACTGTTCCACGTTCGTAACCGTTGTCCGCAGTCCACCGGGCCCAGTGGACCAGGGACCACGGAATTCCGGGTTTCCGGGTTTCCGGGTTTCCGGGCAGGAGGTGCCGGGTTCGAACGTGCGTTGCGCGTGCAATCTGCATTCGGTACACATGGACGGCGAGCCGCCTTGCGCGTGCGGTGTTCGTTACGTCGTTTGCGGGGGTGTGTGCGTGAAGTTCGACATGGGGTCCACGACTCTGTCCGATCTGGGGAAGAGCACGGATGGGTCCAGCAGTGAT
>NZ_JBEZKW010000133.1:0-1969 GCF_040651795.1 Streptomyces sp. NPDC048361 | reverse complement strand
CCAACGAGCCCGTCAGCTTGGCCAGTTCGTCATGCCACTCGGCTATCAGCTCAACCGTCACATCCAGCATCATGCCCGGTCAACGACGGCACACGGACCCCGTCACAAGATCTCCGGCTGTAGTACAGGGGTGATTCCTCCGGCCGGGAAGGTTCGCCGTAAGTGGTCTGGATCTCTTGCCACGCTGAGTCAACGATGTCGGTCATACCGGCGATTGTGCGGGGTCCCCTACGGTCCCGGCATCAAAGATCACCTGCCAGTGGATCATGGTCGAGTGCAGAGATATGAACTCACCGATCAGGAGTGGGATCTACTTGCTCCGCTCGTGCCCTCGGCCGTGGCTGGCAGGCCGAGGGTGGATGACCGACGGGTCATCAACGGGATGCTCTACAAGATCCGCACGGGCATCCCGTGGCGTGACCTGCCCGACCGCTACGGGCCGTGGCAAACGGTCTACACCCGCTTTCGCCGCTACGCGTTGAGAGGCGTCTTGACCCAGGCCCTCCAGCAGATCCAGGCCCAAGTCGATGCGGCTGGCGACATCGACTGGCTCGTCCAGATCGACTCCACCATCGTGCGAGCTCACCAACATGCCGCCGCCACCAGCCGAAAAGGGGGATGCGTCGGCCGGACGAACCGGACAATGAGGCCCTTGGCCGATCCCGTGGAGGTCTGACCACCAAGGCAGGTCGTGGACGGTGGCCTGCCTTGGGCCGGCGGGCTCTCCGCCGCGAGCCGCCTTGGCGGCCTCCAGGCTCGCGCTGAGCCCGGCGCCGGCCCCGCATGGTGCCGCTCCTGCGCCGCGCCGCCGAACGGGCCTTGCTCGGCTTCACTCAGACGGATCGCATGAGCAGGCCCAGGCGATCAGCACGGGCCGCCCCTACGAACTACGGATCATCCTGAACGGCGCCGCGGCGAAGCCCTCCGCGGCCGGGCGGCCAGTGCCGGCTGACACCATCAGGCTGGTCGAGACCTCCGTCCGGGTCGCCGGGGGACGGCAGCGGGCGTCTGCCCGCTGCCGCTGCCCGCATGGACAGTGCACACCGGCGCAGGAATCAGTCAGCCTTTGCCGACCTGAATGACAACGGTGCTGCACACCTTGTCGGCGAAGGTCTGATTCTTGGCGTCCCACACCGGCCACAACCACCCGATGTAGCAGGCGATGCTGTCGAGGAAGTGCGCGAGCTTGCGCACAAGTGCCATGCCGAACCCAAGCGTGCTGCCATCGGCTTCGCGGCGCAGGCTGATGCCGAGGACCTTCTTCCCAGTGGTCTGGCCGGTCTTGCCTTCCCGGTACAGCTGAAAGAAGCCCATGCCCACTGCATAGAGCAGGCCAACGACGAAGAAAGGCCCCGGGCCCGCAGTCGCCGGGTCATCGCTATTGGCCAGGTCGATGAACCCCAGGGCGTACATCGGGCCCAAGATGATCAGTCCGTCGAGCAGGTACGCCCCCACACGCTGCCCCCAGTGGGCGAGCGGCGGTATACCGGTTCCGAGGTTGCTGTTCATCCCCGGGTGCGCGCCGTAGGGCTGCTGCGGGTAGGGCGGGTAGCCGTATTGCGGTGGCACGCCTTGCGGGTTTTGCGCGGGGTAACCCGGCTGTGCCTGCTGCTGGCCGTAAGGGTTGTTGGGATCGCCGAAACTCAAAGTGAAGCCTTCCGGGGCCAGTTGGGGACGAAGCGGCCGTGAGAAGGGCTTTCGAGTTCATGAGCGGTTGCCCCCGTCAGCCGCGATCTTGCGCACCTATGGTGTTCTTATGACCGGCGGCTTGTCTAATCCGTTGTATGGCCGAAGCCAGCGGATTCCGCCCCGGACGACTTCTGGGAGCGTGCCTGACCTGCCCGTACTACAGCCGGAGATCTTGTGACGGGGTCCGTGTGCCGTCGTTGACCGGGCATGATGCTGGATGTGACGGCTGAGCTGATAGCCGAGTGGCACGACGAACTGGCCAAGCTGACGGGCTCGTTGA
>NZ_JBEZKW010000132.1:0-4104 GCF_040651795.1 Streptomyces sp. NPDC048361 | reverse complement strand
GTCCTTCCGCTGCCGGTCCGCTACTGCCGGTCCGCTACCGCCGCCCACCAGGACTTGTTCGGTATTCTGAACAGAGTTCCCGATGCTGAATAAGCCCGGAACACCGGTGCTGACATGCCCTCACATACCGGCGATCAGCTTCTCCACCCGGTCGTCCACCGACCGGAACGGGTCCTTGCACAACACGGTGCGCTGCGCCTGGTCGTTGAGCTTCAGATGCACCCAGTCGACCGTGAAGTCACGGCGCTGCTCCTGGGCGCGGCGGATGAAGTCGCCGCGCAGCCGGGCCCGAGTGGTCTGCGGGGGCACCGACTTGCCCTCGAAGATCTTCAGGTCGTTGCAGATCCTGGCCGCCTGGCCCTTGCGCTCCAGGAGGTAGTACAGACCACGCCGGCGGTGGATGTCATGGTAGGCGAGGTCTATCTGCGCCACCCTCGGGTGCGACATGGTCATGTTGTTCTTCGCCCGGTACCGCTCGATGAGCTGGTACTTCATGACCCAGTCGATCTCGGTACCGATCCGGTCGAGGTCCTCGGCCTCGATCGCGTCCAGGGTGCGGCCCCACAGTTCGAGGACCTGGGCGACGGTGCCGGTGCGGATGCCGCGGTGCTCCACGAAGTCCACGGCCTTCTCGTAGTACTCGCGCTGCACTTCGAGGGCGGACGCCTCACGTCCACTGGCCAGCCGCACCTTGCGCTGGCCCGTGATGTCGTGGGAGACCTCACGGATGGCCCGGATCGGGTTCTCCAGGGTGAGGTCACGCATGACGGTGCCCGCCTCGATCATGCGCAGTACCAGGTCGGTCGCGCCGACCTTGAGCAGCATCGTCGTCTCCGACATGTTGGAGTCGCCGACGATGACATGCAGACGCCGGTAACGCTCGGCGTCCGCGTGCGGCTCGTCCCGGGTGTTGATGATCGGACGCGAGCGGGTGGTGGCGGAGCTGACACCCTCCCAGATGTGCTCGGCGCGCTGGCTGACGCAGTAGACCGCGCCACGCGGGGTCTGCAGCACCTTGCCGGCGCCACAGATCAGCTGGCGGGTGACGAGGAACGGGATGAGGATGTCCGCGAGCCGCGAGAACTCCCCGTGCCGGGCGACCAGATAGTTCTCGTGGCAGCCGTAGGAGTTTCCCGCCGAGTCGGTGTTGTTCTTGAAGAGATAGACGTCGCCCGCGATTCCCTCCTCGTGCAGGCGGCGTTCGGCGTCGACGAGCAGGCCTTCGAGAATGCGCTCGCCGGCCTTGTCGTGCGTGACCAGTTCGGTCACGTTGTCGCATTCGGGAGTTGCGTATTCCGGATGCGATCCCACGTCGAGGTAGAGGCGGGCGCCGTTCCGCAGAAAGACATTGCTGCTGCGGCCCCATGACACAACACGGCGGAAGAGGTAGCGCGCCACTTCGTCAGGAGACAGTCGGCGCTGTCCCCTGAACGTGCACGTGACGCCGTACTCGTTCTCCAGCCCGAAAATGCGGCGGTCCATGAGGGAACATTACGCCTGATGGCCTGAGCTGAAACCGGGTTCGACGGCACGGTTTGGATCATTTTCGCGGACCCCGGCGACAGCACGCCCAAACACGGGAGCCGACAGAACCTTCTGCGTTGCGAGCAACACCACCAAAGCCGCCGCTCCGCCGCCCCCGGCGACCGCGAAACCCGCTCCGGTGCCGCCGAGTTCGACAGCGGGACCCGCGGCCGCCGTGCCGATCGCGGTGCCGACGCCGAACGCCGTCACCAGCCAGGAAAACGCCTCCGTGACCGTGCCGCGCGGGGCGTGCCGGTCGACGACGATGAACGCGCAGGCGATGGACGGTGCGAGGAAGACACCGGAGACGACGGTGAGCAAGGCCATCAACGGCACGCCCGGAACCAGCGCGAGCGGGAGGTAACCGACGGCCAGCAGCGCGACCAGGACCCGGAGCCGTTTCTCCGGAGCACCGCTCCACTGCCGGGACCCGTAGACGAGCCCGCCGAGAAGGGCACCGAGGCCGTTCGCCGCCATCAGCCAGCCGTAGACGGTGTCACTGCCGTGGTCGTCGGCGTACGCGGACGCGGCGACGATGATGGCACCGAGCGCGAGCCCCACGAAGAAGAACGCACCGAGCAGCGCGAGCAGCCCGGGCGAGCGCAGCGCGCCCAGCCAGTGCGCCTCGCGGGGCGCCGAACGCCAGCTCCGCGACGGCTCGGACAGGACCACGCTCAGCGCGCCGAGGACCCCCAGGGCGTTGATCAGCACCAGCGCGGCCGCGGGCGACCAGAGCGCGATGCACACGGTGATGAGCAGCGGGCCGACCGTGAACATCACCTCCTGGGCTATCGCGTCCATGGCGTACGCGGTGTGCACCTGGTCCTCGCGCTTGAGGACGCTGGGCCACAGCGCCCGCAGACCGCCCTCCAGAGGGGGCGTGGTGACACCGGCCACGAAGACGGCCGCGTACGCGACACCCACCGGATCGATGCCGGTGACCGCGAGCACCACCATGCCGAGGGCAGCGAGCACGGAGGCGGGGAGCATTACGCGCGGCTGTCCGTACAGGTCGACGGCGCGCCCGAGCAGCGGCTGACCGACGGCGGTGGCCACGCCGTACACGGCGGTCAGCGCGCCCGCGAGGGAGTAGCTGCCGCCCTCGGCCCGTACGAAGAAGACGATCGCGATGGAGGCCGTCGCATTGGGCAGCCGTCCGGTCAGCGTGCCCGCGAGCAGCCGTGCGGCATGCCGGGTCCGAAGGATCTCCGCGTATCCCGCCGCCATGGCCACTCCTCAAGTGCTACGTACAAGCGTGTTACGTATAACGTCCGAGGTCATACGTACCATGTGACGCATGGACGGGTCCACCCCGCGCACGCCCACCATCCGCCCTGGAGGACCTGTGACAAGGCCGGACGCACCCAGCCCCGAACCGGCGGAACCCGCCGCAGTGGCTCCCCGCGCCGCAGTAGCTCCCCGCGCCGGGGTGCGCGCCGCCCGCGCCGCCCTGGCCGGCCGACCCACCGGAAACCGCCCCACCAGCAGAGACGTGGCGGGCGCCGCAGGCGTCTCCCAGGCCACCGTCTCGCTCGTCCTGGGCGACAAATGGCGCGGCCGGGTCTCCGAACGCACCGCCGACCTCGTCCGGCAGACCGCCCGGGAACTGGGCTACCGCCCCAACCTCGCCGCCCGCAGCCTCCGGCTCGGCCGCACCCGCACCGCACTCCTCGTCGTACCCGCCATGACCAGCGAATTCTTCGCCCAGGTATACGCCGGCGCCGCGAAAGTCGCCGCCGAACACGGCTTCGGCGTGGTCCTCTACCCCTCCCCCGAAGGCATCGGACCCGCCCGCGACCCCTTCGACTCCGCCCGCACCGCACTCGACGGCGTCATCGCCTCCTCCATGGCCGCCGGCGCACTCGCCTCCATCCGCGGCAGCGACCTGCCGCTCGTGATGCTCGACAGCGACCCCGCCGAACCCGGACCCGCGGCCCATGTGAACCTCGACATCGCCGACGGCGTACGACGCCTGACAGAACATCTGCTGGAGCTCGGACACCGCCGCTTCGCACACATCGCCGCCGACGTCGACTCCTGGACCTTCGTCGTACGCGCCCACGCGCTCGCCGCCACCCTCGCCCGCGTACCCGACGCCGAACTGCACACCAGCCGCGCCACACTCAGCGTCGACGGCGGACACAAGGCGGCGCGCGAAATCCTGCGCTCCCCCGGCCCCCACCCCACCGCACTCGTCTGCGACGACGACTTCCTCGCCGCCGGCGCCTGCAAAGCAGCCCACCGGCTCGGCCTGCGCATCCCCGACGACATCAGCGTCACCGGCTTCGACGGCCTCACCCTCGCCACCGCCCTCGAACCCGAACTCACCACCCTCACCCTGCCCGCCGAACACGTCGGCGCCCGCGGCATGGCCGCGCTCCTCGCCGTCCTCGACGGCCGCGCGCCCCAGACCGGGGACCTGCCCGTCTCCCTCGCCGTACGAGGCTCAACAGCCGCGGGGGGCGCCCCCGGCGGGCGGGCCGGCGGGCGGCGCGGGGCCCGGGGGCCGGCGGGACACGGCGGCCTCTCGGGGCGCGGCGGCAAGACCACACAACGCGACGCCCAGGGCGGCGGCCGTGG
>NZ_JBEZKW010000131.1:0-4169 GCF_040651795.1 Streptomyces sp. NPDC048361 | reverse complement strand
CGCCGACGCGGCGACCCCCTCCCGCACCGCCTACAGGCCGGGGCCCACCATCGACCGATCCCACCGATCACCGACCCTCAAGATCTCCGGCTGTAGTACTTGGCGGGCTTGTTGTCACCGGCGTAGTGAAGTAAGCGCGACTTTCCAGGGGAGTGCTGACAGACGGCCTACCTGGGACACACCGCCAAACTGTCTGGGCGGCCCGGCTGGTTCAGCCCTGGATGGTGGCGAGCCAGTCAGTCAGCAGGCTGTTGACTTCGTCGGGGCGTTCCTGCTGGATCCAGTGGCCGCAGCCGTCCAGGAGGTAGGAGGCGGACAGGGCAGGGAGGGTGGAGGGGTAGGCGTCGATGGCGTCGGCCATCCAGGTGGTGGAGGCGTCCAAGGTGCCGCCGATGAACAAGGCGGGCTGTGTGATCGGGGAGCCGCGGTGGGGGGCGAGGTCTTCCCAGTCGCGGTCCATGTTGCGGTAGCGGTTGAGGGCGCCGGTCAGGCCGGTGCGTTCGAATTCCCCGGCGTAGACGACGAGGTCGTCGTCGGTCAGCCAGGCCGGGAGCGGGCCCGCGGGGAAACGGTCACGCAGCCGGCCGCCGTGGGTGACGAAGTGCGGGTCGGGCTCGCCCTGGGCGGGCATGGTGTCGGCGGACAGTGCCGCGTAGAACCCCGCGAGCCAGCCCTGTACGTCGGGCTCGATCTCCGCCTCGGCGCGGCCTGGTTCTTGGAAGTAGGAGACGTAGAACTCCTGCCCGGGGCCGCCGATCCGGCCGAAGATGTCGGTGGGGCGGGGGCCGCCGGGCGGCGCGTACGGGACGCTCAGCAGGCCGACTGCGCGGAAGACCTCCGGGTGGAGGAGGGCGGAGGTAGCGGCGATGTTGGAGCCCCAGTCGTGGCCGACGATCACCGCGTTCTCCTCGCCGAGGGCGTGAACGAGGGCGACATTGTCCTGCACCAGGTGCAGCATTCGGTAGGCGTCGGTCGCGGCGGGCTTGGAGGAGCGGCCGTAGCCGCGCACGTCGATCGCCACCGCCCGATAGCCGGCCGCGGCGAGGGCCGGGAGTTGGTGGCGCCAGGAGTACCAGGACTCGGGGAAGCCGTGCACGAGCAGGATCAGCGGGCCGGTGCCCTGCTCGACCAGGTGCAGGCGCACGGCCGGGGTCTCGATGGTGCGGTGGCGGAGTGCGGCGGTCGGCTCGGGTGACATGGGGCTTCTCCTCGGTTGGCGGCGGCTGGCGGGTACCCGATCGATCATGCGGCGCAACCGCCACTTGGCGCTATCGGCGTTGCCATTCGGGCAAACTTGCAGGACATGGAGGTGAAGCGGCACGGGAAAGGAACAGGGACGGTGGCAGGGGACGACGTGGCTCGGACACTGGCGGCGATGGGGCCCCGGCTGCGGGTCCTGCGTGAGCGCCGTGGCGTCACACTCGCTGAGGTCAGCGGCGCAACCGGTATCTCGCCCAGTACCCTCTCGCGGATCGAGACCGGCCGGCGCAAGCCCACCCTGGAGGTGGTGCTGCAGCTGGGGAAGGAATATGGAGTCTCCCTGGACGAGCTGGCCGGCACCGCCGCCGCCCCTGCGGTCGAGCCGCGCAGCACGGTGCAGCACAAGCACAGCTTGGGCGACGGCAAGGCGGTGTTGCCGCTGACCCGGTACGTCGGCGGCCTGCACGCCCACAAGCATGTCCTGCCTGCTGTCGAGGACTCGCCCGGGCGGCCCCGGCAGGTGTCCCACGAGGGCTATGAGTGGCTGTGCGTCCTGTACGGGCGGCTGTGGCTCGCACTCGGTGATCAGGACCTCGTCCTGGCTGCAGGGGATGCCGCCCAGTTCGACACCCGCGTCCCCCACGGAGTCGTGAACGCTGGTTCCGACGGACCGGTCGAGTATCTGATCATGTTCGGGCCTCAGGGAGAACGTCTACGGCCGCGCACCCCTCCAGCCGCTGGTCGCGGGAGTGGTGACAGAAAGTCTGCCGAATGAGCATGTGTGACAAGCCACGTGCCTCGTCGGCGACCACCACGCTGCTTCGTCCGGCCTCGTTCACCACGTCATCTGGCGCTACCGGTGACAACTATCGTGCTTCGGCTCAGTTGTCACAAGCTACGGTTGGGAGGGGGAAGCGGGTCTGCTGCAGGTTTGGGTGACGGGTTCGGTCACGCGGCCTGGAGGGCCGGTGTGGTCGTGACGGTCTCGAATTCGACGGGGGTCAGGCGGCCGAATGAGGCTTGTCTGCGGCGTCGGTGGTAGGTCCGCTCGATCCAGGTCACGATCGCGATCTGGAGTTCCTCGCGGGTGGTCCAGGTCCGGCGGTCGAGGACGTTCTTCTGCAGCAGGCTGAAGAAGGACTCCATGGTCGCGTTGTCGCCGGCCGCCCCGACTCTCCCTATCGAGCCGGCCATCCGGTGGCGGTCGAGTGCCCGGACGAATTTCCGGGACCGGAATTGCGATCCGCGGTCGCTGTGCAGGATGCATCCGTCGACCTGTTCGCGCCGGGCGACGGCGTTCTCCAGGGCGGTCACGGCCAGCGGGACTTCATCCGCGCGTCGATGGAGTAGCCCACGATCCGGTTGCTGAAGACGTCCTTGACCGCGCAGACGTACAACTTCCCTTCGCCGGTGGCGTGTTCGGTGATGTCGGTCAGCCACAGGCGGTTCGGGCCGGTCGCGGTGAAGACGCGGTTCACCAGGTCGTCGTGGACCGGCGGGCCCGCCTTCTTGGCCCGGCCGCGTTTCTTGCCGAACACGCTCCACCACTGGTTGTCCCGGCAGATCCGCCAGGCGGTGCGGTCAGCCATGCCCGCACCCGCGGCGCGGGCCTCGTCGACCAGGAAGCGGTAGCCGAACTCCGGGTCCTCGCGGTGCGCGGCGAACAGCGCCTGCGCGCGATGGGCCTCCTCGACCTCGGGTGCGGTCACCGGCTCGTCGAGCCAGCGGTAGTAGGGCTGTCTGGCGAGCTTCAGCACCCGGCACGCGACCGTGACGGGCACCCCGTCGCCGGCCAGCTCCTTCACGAGCGGGTAGATCCTTTTCCCGGCAGATTCGCCTGTGACAGATAGGCCGCCGCCCGCCGCAGGACCTCGTTCTCCTGCTCCAGCAGCTTGATCCGCCGACGCGCTTCCCTCAGTTCCGCGCTCTCCTGGCTGGTCGTCCCGGGCTTCACGCCGTCGTCGATGTCCGCGCGGCGCATCCACTTCCACAACGTCATCGCGTGGACGCCGAAGTCGGCGGCCACCTGCTCGACCGTGACGCCCGGACCGCGGTTCCTCGCGACACGCACGACGTCCTCGCGGAACTCCTGGGGATAAGGCTTGGGCACAGCGACATCCTTCCCACCTGCCATGCAAGGCAAGCCAGTTCAGATGTCACCCGATCGTGCGGCAGACCCTGGAGCTGGGATTCGGCTCGGGATAGACCTGCTGGCGGCGCCTGGACCGCTGGCAGCAGGCCGGAGTCTTCGACCAACTGCACCGCATCCTGCTCGCCAAGCTGAACGCGGCCGGCGAACTCGACTGGTCCCGCGCGTGCGTGGACGGCTCCCACATCCGCGCGAAAAAGGGGGCGCCGACACCGGTCCGTCGCCGGTCGACCGCCGCAAGACGGGCAGCAAACACCACCTGCTCTGCGACGGACGCGGCACCCCGCTCAAGGTCATCACCACCGCGGCCAACGTCAACGACGTCACCCAGACCCTCGCCCTGGGCGATGGCATCCCGCCCGTGGCCGGACGGCCCGGGCGGCCACGCCGCCGCCCCGACTCGCTCCTCGGTGACAAGGGCTACGACTCCAACCCCGCCCGCCGGGAGTTGCGCAAGCGGCGGATCCTGCCGGTCATCTCGCGCAGGGGCGCCCCGAACATCAAGGGCCTGGGCAAACTCCGTTACGTCGTGGAACAGACCCTCGCCCTGCTCCACCAGTTCAAACGCCTTGCCGTCCGTTAGGAACGCCGAACCGAACTCCACGACGCCTTCGTCCCGTTGGCCTGCAGCCTCATCTGCTGGAGACGCCTCAAGAAGGCTCACCCATGATCGTGTTACGAGCTCTTCGAGCAGCGCCATGCCACCGTCGGCGTGGAGCACCCGGATTGCCGCGGCCAGCCCTATCGGGCCCGAACGGCGGCCGGTCCTCCCGCGTGTGCGCGTAGTCGACGGCCACCGCCATCCCCGCGTCGAGCGCGC
>NZ_JBEZKW010000130.1:0-4257 GCF_040651795.1 Streptomyces sp. NPDC048361 | reverse complement strand
CCGATGCCGTCGATGACCGCCTGCCGGGTGGGCACGCCGTTCATCGCGGCCTCCTTGATCCGGCTGACCACGAAGACCTGGTAGTCCATCGAGAGACCGAACAGGATCACGAAGAGGAAGAGCGGCACACGCGAGCCGATGGCGCTGGTGGCGCTCGGGTCGAAGCCGAAGAGCGTCGAGGCGAGCCCCCACTGGAAGAAGACGACGACGAGTCCGAAGGCGGCGGCGACGGAGAGCAGGTTCAGCAGGACGCCGATCACGCCGATGACCACCGAGCCGAAGACCAGCACCGTCATCACGAAGGTCAGCAGGAGCAGGAACCCGATGACGACCGGCAGCTTGTCGTTCTGGTGGGCCATGTAGTCGACGTCGACCGCGACCGGCCCGTCGACCCCGTACTCCACGCCCTTCACCTTGCCGACGGTGGCCGGGAGATAGGTCGACCGCAGATGGTCGAGCGAACCGGACGCCTGCGGGGAGCTGAGCTTGTAGGGGACGGCCAGCGTCATCACGTTGACCGTGCCGTCGGCCGATGTGCGCACCGTGGGCGTGTTCTTGGAGAACATCGGGTCGGCCTTGGCGCGCGCGGCCAGGTCCTGGAGCGCCGACTGCACCTCGTCCTTCTGGTCCGCCGCGCTCCGCACGACCACCCAGTGCTCGGCCCGCAGGTCGGGGAAGGCGTCGTTGAGCCGGTCGTACGTCTGCATCTCCGGGATGGCCCGGGAGTGGGTGTCCTTGTTCAGGACGCGCAGCTGCATGCCGAGGGCGGGCAGGGCGAGGCCGAGCATGACGACCACGGAGACGATCAGCGTGGCCACCGGGTGGTTGCGCGCCGGGTTGAGGAGCATGGTCCACAGCCGGCCGGTCGTCTCGGGCTTGCGGCGCCGGGGCGTCTTGCCGCGCTCCGCGGCACGGGCGGCCCGCTTGTCGAGGCGGCGGCCGATCTTGACCAGGAGGGCGGGGAGCACGGTCACCGAGCTGACCATGGCCACGAAGACGACCACGATGGTGCCGACGGCGAGGGAGGAGAAGATGATGTCGGTGGCGAGGAACAGGGTGGCCGTGGAGAGGATGACCGCGAGTCCGGAGACCACGATCGCCCGGCCCGAGGTCGCCGCGGCGATCCCCACCAGCGCCTCGGGGCTGAGCCGGCCGCCCGCCCGGTCCCGTTCCTCGCGTTCGCGCTTGAGGTAGAAGAGCGTGTAGTCGACGCCGACGGCCATGCCGATCAGCAGGATGACGTTGGTGCCGACGCCGGCGTCGGGGATCAGGTGGGAGACCACCATGGAGAGGCCGATGGCGGCCATGATCGAGGAGACGGCCAGGAGCAGCGGCACGCCGACCATGATCAACGAGCCGAAGACGACCAGCAGCGTGATCAGGGTGACCGGGAAGGTGATCATCTCCGAGGTCGCCAGGTCGGCGCTGCGCTGTTTGTTGAGGCCCTTGCTGACCGAGGCGTCACCGGTCTCCTCGACCAGCAGGTCCGGGTGGGCCTTCTGCACCTGCGCGGTCTGCTCCAGGAGCGGGTCGACGTGGTCCTTGGCCTCCAGCTTGACGCCCTTCATGGTCACTTCGACCATGAGCATCCTGCCGTTCTCGGACCGGACCGCGGGGGCCACGCCGAGCACCTCGGGGAGCTTCTTCATGCGGGCCGTGAGGTCCTCGGCGACCGTCTGCGCCGCCGCCTGGTCCAGCGCACCGGACTTCGCGCTGATCATGATCTGCTCGCCCGGCTTGTGCTGCAGGCCCTCCTGCGTGGCGATGGCCTCGGCGCGGCCGGACTCGCCCACTTGGTAGTCCTTCGCCACGGCGTTGTGCGTGCCGACCGCCATGCCGACGGCCAGGCACAGCACGACGAACGCGAACCACCCGGTGATGGCCCGCCCAGGGTGTAAGGCGCTCCAGCTCGCCACCCTGACGGTGATCGGCTGCTTATCCACGGTCCCAGCTCCTTCATGGCGAGGTCGTCACTCCGACCCAACGGGTGTAATAAGAGAATGACGGGTGCAGGCGCGAGCCGTCAACCGTAAGTCGGCTCATCGAGCGAATGGGATGGGGAGCGGCCTCAGAAGGTATGGCCCCGTCGCCGCCCGGCGCACCCGGGAGCAGCGGCCGCCGGGGCGCGCGCGAGCCAACTGTACGGACGGGCCCGCCGGTTGAGGCCATACGGGACGGCGGCCCGCCACCCCGGGCCGCGGTATGTGGTGCCGCTACCGCCCGCGTTCCGTCCGTACGCCCTGGTTGACAGCCGTTCATGTCATGAGTAAGTCTCGGCTTACGGATTTCGATGCCAGAGGTGGGCCATGACCAGCGAGGAGCTCCTGGCTGTGCTCGGCGCGGTCGGTCACGCCCAGCGCCTCCGGGTGGTGGCGGAGCTCTCCGCGGGGCGGATGTACGTCAGTGAGCTGGCCCGCCGGCTCGGCATGTCACGGCCCCTGCTGTACATGCACCTGGAGCGCCTGGAGACGGCCGGCCTGGTCGTCGGCAACCTGGAGCTCTCGGAGGACGGCAAGGCACTGAAGTACTTCGAACTGGCGCCGTTCGAGCTGCATCTGACCGTCGACGTGATCCGTGCGGCCGTACAGGGAGACCGGGCCGCGGTGCCGGAGGGGACGCGTGCCGAAGGGGGCGGGGACCCGCAGCGACTCAACGAACCAAAGGGGAAGCGCACATGACCGGCGCTGTCATCGCCATCGCCATCGTCCTGATCCTCGTGGGAGGCATCACGGTGAGCGTCGTCGCCTACTTCAGGCTGCAGCGCCACCGGGCCGACGCCGTGGTCATGGTGGAGTACCACCGGCTCGCCGAGGAAGCGGTGGCCAACCAGCAGGTTCTGCAAGGCCAGTTGGCCGAGCTCGACCGGCGCGTCCGGGACGTCGAGGGCCTGCTGCGCAGCGTGGACTAGCCGCTTCGCTCTCGCGAGACCGACAGGCTGGCCTGTGAGTTTCGCCGGGAACTTAAGGACGTGGCCGGCGTGTTCCGGCCTGCCTAGGCTCGCCGGTGTTCCCAACTGGGCACCCGGGCCAGGCTTGTTGACGATGTACGAAGGAAAGCCGAACCCAGTCCCACGGTGCCGCCGCGCTCCCGGCGTGTACCCCTTTCCTCGGGCGTGCGGCGGCGGCCTCGGACGAGGCGGCGGCCCCTTTGACGACCACGAGAGGAAGGGATGTCCAGGATGTTCGGTCCTGACGTCAGCTTCGACGACGAGAGCTACCCTCCCACGGTCCGGTGCCTGGCACCGGGTCTCGCCGCCGAGGTCTGGGCGGCCAAGTACCGCCCCGCCATCGAAGAACAGCTGGCGGTGCACGGAGCGATCCTGCTGCGCGGCTTCGGCATCGAGGACGCGACGGCGTTCGATGCCCTGGCGGCCGCCCTGGTGACCACCCTGTTCGGGGAGTACGGCGACCTTCCGCACGAGAAGGACGCCGACCGGGTCTACAAGTCGACCCCGTACCCGGCGGAGCAGGCGATCCTCTTCCACCACGAGAGCTCGCACATGCCGCAGTGGCCCAGCCGTCAGTTCTTCTGCTGCATCCAGCCGGCGCGCGGCGGCGGGGCCACCCCGATCGTCGACGGCCGCAAGGTGTGGGGCGCCCTCCCCGAAGACCTGCGGGAACGGTTCGAGCAGCGCGGCATCCGCTATGTCCGCAACTTCATTCCCGGAGTCGACGTCGGCTGGGAGCAGATGTTCGACACGACCGACCGCGCCGAGGTCGAGGAGCGCTGCCGGGCCCAGGGCGTCGAGTGCACGTGGCTGCCCGGCGGGGTGCTGCGGACCCAGCAGCTCGCCCCGGCCACGATCCGCCACCCCGACACCGGCGAGCAGGTCTTCTTCAACCAGCTGTTCCTGCACCACACCGCCTGCCTTGAGCCCGCGGACCGCGAGGTGATGCAGTCACTCTTCGGCGACGACGAGGCGGCGTATCCGCGCAGCGCCACGTTCGGCGACGGCTCGCCCATCGACGACGCCACGGTCGCCCGGCTCCGGTCCGTCTACGACGCGCTCACCCAGCGGTTCACCTGGGAGCAGGGCGACGTGGTGGTCATCGACAACATGCTGGTCTCGCACGGCCGTGACCCCTTCGAGGGCGACCGGAAGATCATCGTGGCCATGGGCGACATGGTCAGCCGCGCCGACCTGGCGGCCGGGCCCGCGCCCCGCTGACCTCCCCGTGGGGGCGCGGGGCGGGCCCCCGCCCCGCCCCCCCCGCGGGCGGGGGTGGTTGGCGGCGGGGGGGGCCCCGGGCCCCGCCC
>NZ_JBEZKW010000129.1:0-4458 GCF_040651795.1 Streptomyces sp. NPDC048361 | reverse complement strand
GCACCCGAGAGCGGGGTTCCGGGGGCTCCGCCCCAGACCCCGTTCGCGCCCGAAAGGCGCTCGTCCTCAAACGCCGGACAGGCTGAGGATGCCTGTGCTGGGCGTCCTGCCAAGGGCAGCCCCGCCAGGGGTGCGGGGAACTTCGTGGGCGGCCGGCCACGTGGCCCCCGGCCGCCTTCGCTAGCGCCTTCGCTAGCGCACGCTGGACGCCCGGACGTTCAGGTCCGGCAGAATCGACAAGTGGTGCCGCGCCCGCCCGGGGTCGCCCACCCGGAGGGCGAGGAGGTCCACCGCAGCCACCCCCACCGCCCGCTTCGGCGGGGCGACAGCCGTCAGCGGGATGTCCGCAAGCGCCGCGACTTCGTCGTCGTACGCCACGATCGCGAGGTCGCCCGGCACGGACAGGCCCCGTGCCCGCAGCCGCGGCAGCAGCACGATCGCGTCGTGGTCGTTGTGGACCAGGACCGCGTCGAGCAGCCCGGCCCCCACCGCCCCGGTGAACTCGTCGAGTTGGGCGTCACGCCGCATCGGGTCGGCCTCCGGCGCCGTGATCGTGAAGCGGAGCGACTCCGGTGCAGGGAGGCCGAGTGAGGCCAGCCCGCCGAGGTAGCCCTCCTTGACCAGCGCGCTGTGCGGGCTGTCCGCGCGCAGCAGCAGCCCGATCCGTTCGCGCCCGGTCCGGGCGAGGTGGCGTACGGCGAGCCGCGCACCGTAGGCGTGGTCGGTCACCACCCGTTCCGCGCCCGGCACATCGTCCCCCGAGCGCCGCTCCACCAGGGTGAAGGGCACTCCCAGCGCCGCCAGCCAGTCCTGGTGACCGGGTGGCCCGCACGGGGCGATGAGCAGCCCGTCGATGCCGTGCGAGAGCAACTGCCGTACCTGCGCCCGCTCTTCCTCGGGACGGTACTGCGAGATGCCGAGCACCAGCCGGATGCCCCGGGCGGCCGCCGCCTCCCGCGCCCCCTTGATGACCTCGGGGTAGTAGTAGTCGGCCGCCGGGACCACGAGGCCGAAGACCAGGGGTGCGCCGCTCACGGAGGGGGAGGGCGGCGCCGTCTCCGGGAGGAGCGCCCCGCCGTGCACCCGGGCCACCAGACCGCGCTCGGCGAGCGCCTCCACGTCCCGGCGCACGGTGACCGCCGACACCTTCAACTCCTCGGCGAAATCGGTTACGCGCAGCGAGCCGCGCTCCCGGAGCCGCCGCAGTATCGCCTGGTGCCTGTCCTCGGCATGCACGTGGTCCCCGCCCCTCCCGGTCGGCGTCCGCCGACCGCCGTCAACCGCTGACCAGGAGCGTAACCCTCGTTAGATCGTTCGTGCACGATTCTGCGCGAACGATCAATTTCCCTGAGGAATGTGCGAAGTATTGCGCGTTCTTTCGATGTCATGAGAGAAACCGCTCAATCGCTCCGCGTCCGCTCCGGGCCGCCGCGCCCACCCGGGTTCCCCGCGCCCACCCCGTGCCCCTCCTTGTTCGCTCACGCTTCGGAGGTCCCGCCACCATGCCATCTCCCTCGGGCAGTTCACGCCGTACCTTCCTCGCCGCCTCTGGCACCGGCGCCGCCGCCGTCACGCTCGGTCTGGCCCTGCCGGCCGCGCGGGCCGCCGCCTCCCAACTCGCCCCGGACGCCGATGAGTTCGACACCCTGCGCCTCAGGTGGCGCGACCTCACGCTCGGCACCGGCTTCGACGCGACGGCCCAGCCCTACGCCGCCAAGCTCGCCGCGCTCGGCGACGCCGCGCGCACCGCGCTCGCCACCATGGCCCCGGCCACCGGATCCCTCTGGCCCGACCAGCCGCTCACCAACCCCGCCACCGGCTCCGCCAACATGAGCGCGAGCTACACCCGGCTCAACACGATGGCGCAGGCCTGGGCGCAGCCCGGCACCGGATCCACCGGCGACGCCGCCCTGATCGCCGCCGTCGGCAAGGGCCTCGATCACCTCTACACCCGGATCTACAACGAGAACACCAAGTCCTTCGGCAACTGGTGGGACTGGCAGATCGGCAGCCCCCGGCTCCTCCTCGACACCGCCGTCATCGCGTACGACACCCTCAACTCCACCCAGATCGGCCACTACACCGCCGCCGTCGACCACTTCGTGCCGGACAGCGCCGTCGCCGTCTACACCGGCACCTCCACCGGCGCCAACCGCACCGACCTCTGCCGGGTGCTCGCCACCCGCGGCGTGCTCGGCAGGAACGCCGCGAAGATCGCCCTGGCCCGCGACGCGCTCTCGCCCGTCTTCCCGTACGTCACCGCCGGCGACGGGCTCTACGCCGACGGCTCGTTCGTCCAGCACACCTGGATCGCCTACACCGGCTCGTACGGAGAGGTCCAGATCGACGGGCTCGCCCGGCTGTTCGCGCTCCTCACCGGATCGAGCTGGGCCGTCACCGACCCGAACCGGCAGATCATCCTCGACTCCGTCGAGCGCAGCTATGCGCCGTTCCTCCACGACGGCCTGATGATGGACTGCGTCAACGGCCGCGCCGTCTCCCGCCAGGCCACCGACGACCAGCTCATGGGCCGCACGATCATGGCCCACATCGCCATGCTGGCCCTCGGCGCCTCGCCCGCCGAACGCGACCGCTGGCGCTCCCTGATCAAGGGCTGGACCGACCGGGCCCCGACCCCGCCCGTCCTCGCCGACCAGCGGCTCTCCGTCGCCAACCTCGCCCTCCTGAGCGCCGCCGTGGACGCGGCGCCCGCCGCCGCCCCCGCACCCACCGGGCCCCGCCTCTTCCCCGCGATGGACCGCGCCGTGCACCGCGGCACCCGTTTCGCCGCGTCCCTGAGCATGTCCTCGAACCGGATCGCGTACTACGAGAACGGCAACGGCGAGAACCTCCGCGGCTGGCACACCGGTTCCGGCATGCTCGCCTGGTGGGGCGACGGCTTCGCGGGCGACCAGTACAGCGACGGCTTCTGGCCCACCGCCGACCCGTACCGCATGCCCGGCACCACGCTCTCGCGCAAGCCGCTCGCCGACGGTGAGGGCGGCGCGTGGGGCGCGGCCCGGCCCGCCGTGACCTGGGTGGGCGGCGCCACCGACGGGACGTACGCCGCCGTCGGCCAGCACCTCAAGGGGCTCTCCTCCAGCCTCGTCGCCCGCAAGTCGTGGTTCTTCACGGGCGACGAGATCGTCTGCCTCGGCGCCGGCATCGTCGCCGGCGACGGCACGCCCGTCGAAACCGTCGTCGACCACCGCAACCTCGGCGCCACCGGCACCAACGCCCTCACGGTCGACGGCCGCCGCCTGCCCGCCACCCCGGGCCGCCACGACACCTTCTCCGGCGCCCGCTGGGCGCACATCGCGGGCCAGGCCGGATACGTCTTCCCCGGCGGCGCCCCCCTCCAGACCCTGCGTGAGGAACGCACCGGCACCTGGAAGGCCATCAGCACCGGCGGCGCCACCGACCCCGTCACCCGCCGCTACCTCACCCTCTGGTTCGACCACGGCACCGACCCGGTCGACGCCTCGTACGCGTACGTCCTGCTGCCCGGCGCCCGGCAGTCGGAGACGGCGGTCCGCGCCGCCGACCGCGACAAGGTACGCGTCCTCACCAACTCCGCCTCCGCGCAGGCCATTTCGGTCCCGGGGCCCGGGCTGCTCGCCGCCAACTTCTGGACGGCCGGTACGGTCGGCGGCCTGGGCGTGGACGGCCCGGCGAGCGTCCTGGCCCGTACCGCACGGAACACGGCAACCCTGTCGCTCGCCGCGCCCGAACGCACCGGGGCCGCGATCGAGCTCACCTGGGACCGGCCGGTACGCTCGGTCACCACGCGCGATCCGAGGATCGAGGTCCTCGCCACCGGCCGGTCGCTGCGGCTGCGCATCACCCCGGACACCGCCTGCGGCACGGTCCGGGCCGACGTCGTACTCGGCTGACGCGAAGCTGACGGGACTCGGCCGATGCGAAGCTGACGGGACGCTGACGCGCGACGGACGGCGAGCTGACGCCCGGCTGACGTGCCGCTGACAACCAGGCTTCACGCCGTTGTTGGGACTCAACAAATCTTGGGGCCCCTGCGCTGTCGAGTCGGCTGCTCGGTGCAGGTCTACTGTCAGCCCCCACTAGGAAAGGGGTCCCGAGACTGTTCGGAGTCGACGGAGGAAATCCTTGACCCCTTTCGTAGGGTCGATACATGACCGTTGTGGACGAGACCCAGGGTGAGCCGAGCGATACGCGTGGACGCGTGGCAGAACTTCTTGCCTTGCGCGAGGAGGCGCGTCGCGGGCCGAGTGAGCGTGCGACCGAGGCCCAGCACGCGAAGGGCAAGCTGACCGCCCGCGAGCGCATCGACCTGCTCCTGGACCCCGACTCGTTCCACGAGGTCGAGCAGTTGCGCCGCCACCGTGCGGTGGGGTTCGGCCTGGAGGCGAAGAAGCCGTACACCGACGGTGTGGTCACCGGCTGGGGCACGGTGGAGGGCCGCACGGTCTTCGTCTACGC
>NZ_JBEZKW010000128.1:0-4540 GCF_040651795.1 Streptomyces sp. NPDC048361 | reverse complement strand
GCGCGCACAGCTCTCGCAAATCCGGCGGGGTGGCAAACACGTATCTATTTTAAATCTGGGGGGGCGGGTTGGGGGGCCGGTGCGGGCCCCCCGCAGCCGACTGCTTTTCAGGCCACGAACAGCACCCGAGCAATGACGCAATTGATCTCCCCACCAGCGCAAAGGCGTTCTAGGCTCTTCGGTACCGCCTAGTCGCGCAGTGCGGGGACGGGCACCGCACACGCACCGGAGAACCAGCGGTACTTGAGCGCCGCTCCCGCGGGGGAGCGCCGCCGGGCAAGGAGGGCCGCATGACCGTACGGCGAGTAATGGGCATCGAGACGGAGTACGGGATCTCCGTCCCCGGCCACCCCAACGCCAATGCCATGCTCACCTCGTCCCAGATCGTCAACGCCTACGCGGCGGCGATGCACCGGGCGCGCCGCGCCCGCTGGGACTTCGAGGAGGAGAACCCGCTGCGGGACGCCCGAGGCTTCGACCTCGCCCGCGAGTCCGCCGACTCGAGCCAGCTCACCGACGAGGACATCGGCCTCGCCAACGTCATCCTCACCAACGGGGCACGGCTCTACGTCGACCACGCACACCCCGAATACAGCTCACCCGAGGTCACCAACCCCCGCGACGCCGTCCTGTGGGACAAAGCCGGCGAACGCATCATGGCCGAGGCCGCCGAACGCGCCGCCCAGCTCCCCGGCGCCCAGCCCATCCACCTGTACAAGAACAACACCGACAACAAAGGCGCCTCATACGGCACGCACGAGAACTACCTGATGAAGCGGGAGACCGCCTTCTCGGACATCGTGCGCCACCTCACGCCCTTCTTCGTCTCGCGCCAGGTCATCACCGGCGCCGGCCGCGTCGGCATCGGCCAGGACGGCCACGAGCACGGTTTCCAGATCAGCCAGCGCGCCGACTACTTCGAGGTCGAAGTAGGCCTGGAGACCACCCTCAAACGCCCCATCATCAACACCCGCGACGAACCCCACGCCGACGCCGAGAAATACCGCCGCCTGCACGTCATCATCGGCGACGCCAACCTCTCGGAGATCTCCACCTACCTCAAACTGGGCACCACCTCCCTGGTCCTGTCCATGATCGAGGAAGGGTTCATCAACGTCGACCTGGCCGTGGACCAGCCCGTCCGCACCCTCCACCAGGTCTCCCACGACCCCGGCCTGCGACAGCTCGTCACGCTGCGCAGCGGTCGCACCCTGACGGCGGTCCAGCTCCAGATGGAGTACTTCGAGCTGGCCCGCAAATACGTCGACGAGCGGTTCGGCGCCGACGCCGACGAGCAGACCAAGGACGTCCTGGTCCGCTGGGAGGACGTCCTGAACCGGCTGGAGAACGACCCGATGAGCCTGTCGGGCGAGCTCGACTGGATCGCCAAACGCGAGCTGATGGAGGGCTACCGGCGCCGTGACGGCCTGGAGTGGGACGCGGCCCGGCTGCACCTGGTGGACCTCCAGTACGCCGACGTACGGCCCGAGAAGGGCCTGTACAACCGCCTGGTGGCGCGCGGCAAGATGAAGCGGCTCCTGGACGACCCGGGCGTCCTGCGGGCCCAGACGGAGCCCCCGGAGGACACCCGCGCGTACTTCCGCGGCCGCTGCCTGGAGCAGTACGCGGACGACGTCGCGGCGGCCTCCTGGGACTCGGTGATCTTCGACCTGCCGGGCCGGGACTCGCTCCAGCGGGTGCCAACCCTGGAGCCCCTACGCGGAACGCGTAATCACGTGAAGGCGCTGCTCGACCGGTGCCGGACCGCCGAAGATCTGGTGCGGGTGCTCTCGGGCGGCTGAAAGCCCGCAGGTGTGGGAAACACAGTGGTAGGCCCCACGCGTTCCACGGAGTGCGGGGCCGATGTCGGACCCGGCTTGTAGGGTCTGATCAAGGACATCGAACCGAGCGGGGTGAGGTAGATGGCGACCAAGGACACCGGCGGCGGCCAGCAGAAGGCGACGCGCTCCACCGAGGAGGTCGAGGAGCAGGCGCAGGACGCGCAGGCTTCGGAAGACCTCAAGGAGCGGCAGGAGAAGCTGTCGGACGACGTGGATTCCGTCTTGGACGAAATCGACGACGTCTTGGAGGAGAACGCCGAGGATTTCGTGAGGTCCTTCGTTCAGAAGGGGGGGGAGTAAAACTCCCTTTGAAATAAAGGCTGCGCGGGGGGTAGGGGTGGCTGAAGGGGTGGGCACGAAGCGCTGCTCGCGGCGTCGGGAGACCAAGTCGCGGGCGGCCTTCGCGAGCAATGGATCCATGCCGGACGGTCTACAGGTGTACTGCCGGGAGTGCTCTTCCGAGTACTACCGCAAGCGCCAGGAGGCCAAGGGCAGAACTGTCCGGAGCAGAGTGGCCGTCCCCGAGGGCCACAAGCGGTGCCCGCAGTGCGAAAAGGTGAAGCCGTATTCCGAGTGGGAGCGGAACAGAGCTTCGTCGGACGGCTGGGCGAGTTACTGCCGCACCTGCCGGGCGCAGCGGAACCGGATCAGCTATTTCCATCGCAAGTACGGCCTTACGCCAGCACAGTTGGACGCACTGGTCGCAGATCAGCAGGGGATCTGTTGCATCTGTCTTTCCGCCCCCGCACAGCATGTGGATCACTGCCATGAGACGGGTAGGGTCCGTGGCGTACTGTGCTTCAGCTGTAACGCGGCTCTGGGGCAGTTCAAGGATCGGCCTGACGTGATGCGCCGGGCTGCGACATATGTGGAAGGAACCTCGTGGAAGCCAATACTCGTGGCACCGGGCGTCTACCAGCTGCCTTCCTGACGCCTGGGTCGTCCTCATTCATGGATTTTCTCTCCGACCACTCGCCGGAGATGCTGCCCGGAAAGCGCGTCATGCCGCCCGTGCAGGGTCACGTCGAGGCGCCGCACGGCACGACCATCGTCGCGGCGATCTTCCCCGGCGGTGTCGTCCTGGCCGGTGACCGGCGGGCCACGATGGGCAACATGATCGCCCAGCGGGACATCGAGAAGGTCTTCCCGGCCGACGAGTACTCGGCGGTCGGCGTCGCGGGTACCGCGGGCCTCGCGGTGGAGATGGTCAAGCTCTTCCAGCTGGAGCTGGAGCACTTCGAGAAGGTGGAAGGCACCACGCTCTCCCTGGAGGGCAAGGCCAACCGGCTCTCCACGATGATCCGCGGCAACCTCGGCATGGCCATGCAGGGGCTCGCTGTGGTGCCGCTCTTCGCGGGGTACGACGTCGACCGCGAGGAAGGCCGCATCTTCTCCTACGACGTGACCGGCGGTCGCTCCGTGGAGCACGGCTTCGCCGCCACCGGATCCGGTTCGATCTTCGCGCGGGGCTCCATGAAGAAGCTCTACCGCGAGGATCTGACGGAGCACGAGACGACCATGCTGGTCATCCAGGCGCTGTACGACGCCGCCGACGACGACTCGGCGACCGGCGGCCCGGACATGGCGCGCCGGATCTTCCCGATCGTCACGGTCATCACCGAGGACGGTTTCCGCAGGCTCACCGACGCGGAGTCCTCCGAGTTGGCCGCCTCCGTTCTGGCGCGGCGGCTGGAGCAGCCCGACGGCCCCCGGGCCTCCCTCCTCTGAGGTTCGCGCAGGCCTCGAGATGACTCAGTCACTGACAGAAAGGGACGGTTAGCCGGTGTCGACCCCGTTCTATGTCTCACCCCAGCAGGCCATGGCCGACCGTGCGGAGTATGCCCGCAAGGGCATTGCCCGCGGTCGCAGCCTGGTTGTGATCCAGTATGCCGATGGCATTGTGTTCGTGGGCGAGAACCCGTCCCGTGCACTGCACAAGTTCAGCGAGATCTACGACCGGATCGGCTTCGCGGCCGCCGGCAAGTACAACGAGTACGAGAACCTCCGCATTGGCGGCGTGCGCTACGCGGATCTGCGCGGATACACCTATGACCGTGACGATGTGACGGCCCGTGGGCTCGCCAATGTCTACGCGCAGACGCTGGGCACCATTTTCTCCAGCGCCGGTGAGAAGCCGTACGAGGTGGAGCTGGTCGTCGCGGAGGTGGGCAGCACGCCCGAAGAGGATCAGATCTACCGGCTGCCGCATGACGGCTCGATCGTGGACGAGCACGGCTCGGTCGCGGTCGGCGGCAACTCCGAGCAGATCAGCACCTTCCTCGACCAGCGCCATCAGGACGGCATGTCGCTCGCCGAGGCGTTGATGCTGGCGGTGCAGGCCTTGTCGAACCAGACGAACGGCACTGACCGGGAGATCCCGGCGGATCGGCTCGAAGTCGCGGTCCTCGACCGGACGCGGCCGCAGCAGCGGAAGTTCAAGCGCATCGTGGGGCGTCAGCTCTCGCGGTTGCTCCAGGCCGATGTGGCGAAGACGGAGCCCACGGAGGCGCCTTCGGATCTGGAGGAGACGGAGGACGAGTAGTCCACCGGCTTTCCGCCGAGCCCAGGCTCCCCCGCGCGCCCCGGTTCCGCCTCAGGCGGGCCGGGGGGCGGGGGTTTAGCCTCGTACGGCGAGGGATACGGGCAGGTACCCCGTCGGGGGCGCGCGGCCCTCCAGGACCGCCAGGAGCGCGGCCAAT
>NZ_JBEZKW010000127.1:0-4861 GCF_040651795.1 Streptomyces sp. NPDC048361 | reverse complement strand
GGGCCCCCCCGGGCCCCGCGGCCAGGTCAAACGGGCGGGCCGGCCCGCCTGCCGAACCAAAAACCCCCCGCCCCGCCGCGGCCCCCGGGCCGGGCCGGGCCCACATGTCCTGTGGGGCGGTCTACTTGACCGTCACCTTGTCGTCGTTCTTCAACTCGTTCACCAACTGCGTGACCTTCGGCTTGTCCCAGAGCAGCGAGGTCTGCGGGCCGTCGCCCGCCACCGGCATGTTCATCGAGATGCCGTCGCCACCCGTGATGCCCTTCATCGCCCAGAACATCGAGCCCAGGTCGAACAGGCTCATGTCCTTGTCGACGATCAGGGTGTCGAGGCCCGCGCCCAGCACCGGATACAGCTTGAAGGGATTGAGCAGGGTCGTCGGCGTCGCCGTCTGGCCGGCGAGCGCGGAGAGGAACTTCTGCTGGTTCTTCGTGCGTTCCAGGTCACCGGCAGCATATCCGTGCCGGTTGCGTACGAACGCGAGAGCCTGCTGACCGTCCAGGGTCTGCTTGCCCTTCTTGAAGTCCGCGCCCGAGTCCTTGTCCTTGATGTCCTGGGAAATATCGAGTTCCACTCCGCCGACCGCGTCCACGATGTTCGCGAATCCCGCGAAGCCGATCTCCGCGTAATGGTCGATGTGCAGACCCGTATTGGCCTCGATGGTGCGGACGAGCAGTTCGGGTCCGTCCGTCGAGAACGCCGCGTTCAGCTTGTTCTTGCCGGGAGAGGGGTACTTCTTGCCCGAGTCGGATCCGACGAAGCTCGGAATCGTCACCCACGAGTCGCGCGGCAGCGAGACCATCGTGTTCCCGTTGTCACCGACATGCAGAACGATCATCGAGTCGGTCCGCTTGCCCTCGGCCGAGCCGGTGTGCAGCTTCTTCTTCTCGTCGGCGGACATGCCGTCGCGGGAGTCGGAGCCGACGATCAGGTAGTTGGTGCCCTTGCCCTCGTCGGGCCGGTCGATGACCTTGGACAGGTCGACCTCACGGCGAACCTTGCCGTCCGCCCAGAAGTACGTGGCGACCGAGGTGACCAGGACCACGACGACCAGGGACAGCACGGCGATGGTGATGCGCCTGCGCCAGTTCGGCGGCGCGCCCGGCCTGCGGCCGCCTCCGCCGCCTGCGCGGCCGGGTCCCCCGGGCCCAGCCGGGCCGCGGCCCGCGGGGCTGCCGTAGACGTGGCCCTCGCTGTAGCCGTCGTCGTACGAGCCCTGCCCGGGCACACCGCCCTGGCCGTACCGGGGCTGTCCGTACCCGTCGTCGTAACCGGGCTGCTGCTGGGGGACGGGACGCTGGACGTGCCGCATCCGGCGCGCGCCCTCGGGCTGCGCGGCGGAGCTGCCGCGGCCATAGGCGTCGCCGTCACCGGTTCCGCGGGCATTGCCATTGCCGGCGTCGGGCCAATCGTTCATGCCGTCCAGCATGCACGGCGGCACCCCGCCCCTGACAGAGCGGGGGTGATTTCGGGGCAGGGCTGTTGCAAGGCTGATGCAATGAGCCGGAAATCGTACGGCGCCTAAAGTAGTACGCATGACTGATCTTCCGGGCAAGCCGACCTCGGCCTCCCGAACCACCCTGAGCCACATCATGACCACCCACGACACCAACCTCCTCGGCACGGTGCACGGCGGCGTGATCATGAAACTGGTGGACGACGCCGCGGGCGCGGTCGCCGGGCGCCACTCGGGCGGACCTGCCGTCACCGCGTCCATGGACGAGATGGCGTTCCTCATGCCGGTCAGGGTCGGCGACCTGGTTCATGTGAAAGCCCAGGTCAACTGGACGGGCCGGTCCTCCATGGAGGTCGGCGTCCGGGTGCTCGCCGAGCGCTGGAACGAGTCGACCCCGGCCCAGCAGGTGGGCTCCGCCTACCTCGTCTTCGCCGCCGTCGACGCCGACGGCAAGCCCCGCGCGGTGCCGCCCGTGGTCCCCGAGACCGAGCGCGACGAGCGCCGCTACCAGGAGGCCCAGATCCGCCGCACCCACCGGCTCGCCCGGCGCCGCGCGATCATGGACCTGCGCGAGAAGCGCGCGGCGGAGGGCCTGGACGACTAGCCGGCCCGCCGGTACGGCGACTGGTCCGCCCGTGGGGCGAGCTGCCCGCCGATACAGCGGCCCCCGGGGACCTGCCCGCCGACCCGGCAGGGCTCAGGGGCAGACCACCCGGTCCCCGGTCACCGTGCCGAAGTCGCCCTGTGGCTGCTCCTCGGCCCGTACCGGTACGACGTCCTTGAAGTCGGCGCCCGCCGTCACCTTCATCGTGGCGCCGAGCCCCTTGACCGGGCGCAGCTCGCTGCCCGGCAGGGCGAGCGCCAGGGACTTCGCCGAGCGGTCCCAGCGCGGGTCGTACTCGATGAGGGTGCGGTGCATGTCGAGGTTGGCGCTCGCCCGCGGGGCGCGGCTGGTTTTGAACCCGGTGGCGTGCAGCGCGTCGTCGACGCGGCGCCCGAGCCCGTCGGTGCGGGTCCCGTTGTAGACCTGCACCCTGATCTGCTCGGGGGCCACCTCGACCACCGCGCCGGGCTCGTTGTGCGGCGGCTTGGCGTCCTTCGCGGCCGACGGCGCCGCGGGGTTGGCCGGGGCCGGCTTCGGCGGGGGGTGCGGGGCGAGCGGCTTGTCGTCGCGCAGCAGCTGGAAAAGCTTCTTCGCCTTGGTGTCGTCCCACTTCACGGTCGACCCGACGCCCTTGACCTGGAAGCTGAGCTGCCCGAGCGGCACCGTGGTGAAATCCGACGACGAGGGCGAGAAGTTCTTCATCGCGGAGGTGAAGCTCAGCATCTCCTCCACCCCGAAGCCCTCGTCGGTCCGTACCGAGGAGAGCAGGGACGAGGCGACCTCGCGGAACTTCACCGGGTTCAGGAGCACCCCGTTGCTGGTCGCCTTCTCGACGAGCGCGGCGAGGAAGCGCTGCTGGCGCTGCATGCGGCCGAGGTCGGCGGAGCCGTCGGTGTGCCGGGAGCGTACGTACTGGAGTGCCTCGCCGCCGCCGAGCTGGTGGGTGCCGGCGGCGAGGTCGAGGCCGGTGTAGGAGTCCTTCATCGGGCGGGCCGTGCAGATCTGCACCCCGCCGACGACGTCGACGGTCTTCATGAAGCTGGTGAAGTCGACCTCCATGTAGTGGTCGATCTTCAGGCCCGTCATGTTCTCGACGGTGCGTACGGTGAGCGAGGGCCCGCCCTCGGCGTACGCCGCGTTCAGTTTCACGGGGTGCCGGGCGTGCTTCTCGCCGGTCGCCTCGTCGGTGTGCTCGGGGACCTCGGCGTAGGAGTCGCGCGGCAGGCTCACCACGCTGACCCGGTCCCGCTCCGCCGACACATGCACCATCATGATCGTGTCCGTGCAGTGGCAGGGCGCCCCGCCGAGCCGGTACTTCTGCTTCTCCTCGGGCGTGATCTTGTCCCGCCCGTCGGTGCCGACCAGCAGGATGTTGGTGCCGCGGCTGCCCTGCGGCCGGTTCTTCATGTCGCGGAACGGGTCCACCCGGCCGATCCCGCCGTCCAGGCTGGTGACCACCGCGTGTCCGACCCCGCCCGCGCCGAGCACCACGACGGACAGGGTCGTCGCGAGCCGCATGCCCCAGCGGGGGCGCTCGTCCTGCTGTCTGCTGCGGGGCTTGCCGGGTCGTTCCGGGCGCGGGCGGGGCGGCGTGGGCACGGGGACCTCCGCGGGTGACAAGGGGGGATCTTGAGCACCGTAGGCCCATACGATCAGCTGGCCCGTGCACCGCCCCGGCCGCCGCGCGACCTTGTCCCCCGTTCGCGGTAACGTGACCACCGATGAACGCCATGCCTGCTGTCTCCGTGATCATGCCGGTCCTCAATGAGGAGCGGCATCTGCGCAACTCGGTCCGTCACATCCTGGAACAGGAGTACGCGGGCGAGATGGAGGTGGTGATCGCGCTCGGCCCGTCCACGGACCGTACCGACGAGATCGCCGCCGAGCTGGTGCGGGAGACCGCATCCCATGCACGGGCCCGGGTCCACACCGTGCCCAACCCCACCGGCCGCACGCCCGCCGCCCTGAACGCCGCCATCAAGGCCTCACGCCACCCCATCGTGGTACGCGTCGACGGCCACGGCATGCTCTCGCCGAACTACATCGCCACCGCCGTACGCCTCCTGGAGGAGACCGGCGCGCAGAACGTCGGCGGCATCATGCACGCCGAGGGCGAGAACGCCTGGGAGGACGCGGTCGCCGCCGCGATGACGTCGAAGATCGGCGTCGGCAACGCGGCCTTCCACACCGGAGGCGCGGCCGGCCCGGCCGAAACCGTGTATCTGGGTGTCTTCCGCCGTGAGGCCCTGGAGCAACAGGGCGGCTACAACGAGGAGTTCATCCGCGCCCAGGACTGGGAGCTGAACTTCCGGATCAGGGAGGCCGGCGGCCTCATCTGGTTCTCGCCCGAGCTCAAGGTCCAGTACCGGCCCCGGCCTTCGGTGAAGGCGCTCGCCAAGCAGTACAAGGACTACGGGCGTTGGCGCCATGTAGTGGCCCGCTACCACGAGGGCTCCATCAACCTGCGCTACCTCGCGCCGCCGACCGCCGTCTGCGCGATCGCGGCCGGTGTCGTGGTGGGCGCGCTCGTCACGCCGTGGGGCTTCGTGGTCCCGGCCGGCTACCTCGCCGCGATCGCCGCAGGCTCGCTGCCGGCGGGCAAGGGGCTCTCGCTCAAGGCCCGCGCCCGGATCCCGGTGGCGCTGGCCACCATGCACATGTCGTGGGGCTTCGGCTTCCTCACCAGCCCGAAGGCGCTGGCCCGCAAGGTCATCGCGAGCCGCCGCCCGGCCGTACGGACCACATCCGTCTGAGGCGGACCCACAGATACGTTCACGCAGGGGCGCCCGGTGCCGTGAAGC
>NZ_JBEZKW010000126.1:0-5003 GCF_040651795.1 Streptomyces sp. NPDC048361 | reverse complement strand
CGTCTTGCCAGAAGAGTCGACGAGCGCGATCGCGTCCCGCTTGAACTCCTCGGTGTACCGCTTCGTGTACTTGTTTCCCACCTGGTGCTACTTCCCCTGGAACCTCAGGTCCCAGTCTCCAGGTGTCCACCATCAAGGGGAAGCTTCACCCTTGGGGATCATCCCGTTCACCGCGCAGCGCATCGTGTGGCCGCTGGAGGCGTTCTACCTCCACGACGACACCGTGGCCGTGGTGGAGACGCTGACGGCGGAGAGCAAGGTGACGCAGCCGCGCGAACTCGCCTGGTGGCCCATGCGAGCGCCCAGGCCAATGCCGATCAGTGATCTTCGCTGTCTATTTGACCGAGCGCCAAGCAGCGCGTGCTAACAGCGGTGCCTGGCTCCCGTGAGCCTTGCGACATCCTCACCGCCGGACTGACCGCTCACACGAACCCAGCTTTTGAAAGAGGCCCCAGAAGACAGGCCCGGTCAGGGGACGTCAGCCTGCGGCGGGAGAGGCTGCGTGCTGGAGAGCGGCGAGGATGTCGGTCGGTTCGGCGCGGGTGGTGTAGTCGCTGTTCACGAATGCCCAGATGATAGTGCCGGTGGGGTCGATGACGTAGGTGGCGGGCAGTGGCAGGGTGCGGGCGTGGCCACCGTTGACGTGTTGCAGGTCGAAGCCGAGCTTGTCGTAGACGGCGGCGAGGTCGACGGGCAGGTCGAAGGCTAGGCCGTAGGACGTGGCGACGGCGGATCCGACGTCGCTGAGGACGTCGAAGGCGAGCGCGTGCTTCTCGGTGAGGGAGAGTGACGCGTCCGGGATCTGCGGGGAGACTGCGACCAGGTGGGCGCCGCGGTCGGTGATGGCGTCGTGGTGTTGCTGCAGGGCGCGCAGCGTGATGTTGCAGTACGGGCACCAGGCGCCGCGGTAGAAGGTGAGCACGACCGGGCCGCGGGTGAGCAGCTCGCTGAGCGTGACAGTGGTGCCGGTGGCGGTGGGCAGGGTGAAGTCGGGCGCCTGGGCGCCGGGGGCGAGGGCGCGGCCGGCCTGGCCCGAGGCGGCGAGCTCGGAACCGGCCCGCTGCATGATCTTGCGTACCTCAGCGGGGATCTGCTGCTGGCGGGCCTCGTAGAAGGCACGTAGTTCAGAGTTGAGGGACATTGGCGTGACCTTCCGGGGCGCTGGGAACGCGGCACCGACCACCTCGGGCCGGGACCGGAACCACGTAACTTGGAACGACTGTTTCAGGTTAACGGCAGGCGGGGCTTGCTGCCAACTCGTCGTGCGGTACTGGTACTTACAGGGTGGTGAACGGGCTGTGGTCGGCGAGTGCCAAGGCGCGGATGAATGCTGCTGCCCTGACCGCCCGGCGGGCCAGGAAGCGGCGGACCGGCGAGCTGTGCGAGCCGTATGCCGCCGTCCACAGTGCGGGTATCCGGTTCATGCGCCCCAGGGCGGGAGCAGGGGGACTGCGTGTATCGGATCCTGGACGAACCTGGACGGGCAGCTGTTTGCGGGGCTGTACCGGCTGTACCGGCAGGCCGCACGGAGCTATCTTGGAACCCCTATTTCAAGTTGGGGAGGTGGCCATGCCGGACGTCAAGCACTTCGACCCGGATGCGGCGCTGGAGATCGTGCTGCGGCTGTTCTGGCAGCAGGGCGTGGCCTCGACCGGAATCCAGGATGTGGTGGCCGCGACCGGCCTCAATCGCTCCAGCCTGTACGCGACCTTCGGTGGCAAGCAGGAGCTGTATCTGGCCGCGCTCAACCGCTACCTCGAGCACCGCTCGCAGCCGATGTTCAGCAAGCTCGCCAAGGATGAGCGGGGCCTGCCGGCCGTCGAGGAGTTCTTCGCCGGGCTGATTACAGCGCGCTGCTCGGGTGCGTACGCGCGCTGGGGCTGCATGGTCTCCAACGCGCACGCCGGTGCGGAGAACGGTGACAAGGGGGTGGCTCGGCTCCTGAACCAGCACCACCGAGAGCTGCGGGAGGCACTGCGCGCCGCGCTGGTGACAGCGCAGGCGCGGGGGCAACTCGCTCAGAGCGCCGATCCGGCAGCGGCGGCCGACGTGCTGGCGCTGGTCGCCTATGGGGTGAATCTGCGTTCCCGTGCCGGGGCGAGTGCCCGCGCTCTCAAGCAGAGCGTCACCACCGCCCTGACATCGATCGGGGCCCCTGCGCCGGAGGCCACCTAACTCCTCGGGTGCACGTCGCGGCGCGGGTGAAGCGGACGAGGAGTCCTCGTCCGCCCGTCCGTGCGCGCCCCATTCTCAGTGCGTGGGCCCTGGCACGGGCTGGGGGCGCTCCACCTGTACTCCCGTCTCGCCGGCGTCGGCCGTGTAGTCCGACGGCGAGGTCTCGTCGATGCCTTCCGGTGCCTTCGCGATCTTCAAGGCGACCGTCAGGACTACCGTGATAACCGCATTCATGATGAACGCCGTGATGCCGATGTAGCCGACCGCGCCGATGCCCGGGATCTCTCTTGCGGAGCCGCCGAAGTGGGCCTGTGTCGGGGAGGCGACGTCATACGCGGCGACGGTCCCGTAGATCATGCCGACGGCCCAGCCGGCGAGCAGTGCCCAACGGTGGAACCAGCGAGTGAACAGGCCGCCGACCAGGGCGGGGAAGGTCTGCAGGATCCAGATGCCGCCGAGCAGCTGGAAGTTGATGGCGACCGTCTTGTCCATGGTGAGGACGAAGGCCAGGGCGCCGACCTTCACCAGCAGTGACACGAGCTTGGGGACCTTGGTCTCCTGCGCTGGGGTCGCGTCGCGCCTGATGAGGTCTCTGTAGATGTTGCGCGTGAACAGATTCGCCGCGGCGATCGACATGATGGCCGCCGGGACGAGTGCGCCGATGCCGATGGCGGCGAACGCGACGCCTGCGAACCAGTCGGGGAACATGTCCTCGAAGAGCTGCGGGATCGCCAACCGGCCGTTCTGCACGTTGACTCCGGCCTCGATCACCATGAAGCCGAGAAGCGCGAGCAGGCCCAGCATCAGGTGTAAAGGGGCATGACGGTGGTGCTGCGGCGGATCACGTTACGGCCTTTCGAGGACAGGGTCGCGGTGATCGAGTGCGGGTACATGAACATCGCCATCGCGGAACCAAGTGCGAGGGTGGCGTAGGTCCACTGGGCTTTGGGCTCGCTGATGAGTGAGCCGCGGGGGGCGCCGGCGGCCGGGTTGGTCTGGGTGAAGGCGTGTTCGGCGGCCGTGAAGACGGCATCGAACCCGCCGAGCTTGATCGGGATGTAGATGACGGCGACGGTGATGACGAGGTAGATCAGCGCGTCCTTGACGAACGCAATCATGGCGGGCGCGCGCAGTCCGGCGGAGTAGGTATAGGCGGCCAGCACGGCGAAGGCGATGAGCAGCGGCAGGTCCTTGACGAACCAGTTCGTGTTCTCCCCGCCCCCGATGCCGAGCACGTCCAGCACGGCCTGGATGCCGACGAGCTGCAGAGCGATGTAGGGCATCAGGGCGAGAATGCCGGTGAAAGCGACCGCGAGTGAGAGGCTTTTGGAGCCGAAGCGGCGGCGCACGAAGTCGGCGGTGGTGACGTAGCCGTGGCGGTGCGAGACAGACCACAGCCGGGGCGGGAACGTAAAGATCAGCGGATACACGAGGATTGTGTAGGGCACCGCGAAGAAGCCTGACGCGCCGGCGGCGTAGATCGCGGCCGGGACGGCGACGAAGGTGTAGGCGGTGTAGACGTCGCCGCCGAGCAGGAACCAAGTGATCCAAGTGCCGAACGAGCGGCCGCCCAATCCCCATTCATCCAGGGATATCTCGTCGTTGGGTTTGCGCCAGCGCGCGGCGAGAAAGCCCATGACCGTCACGGCGAGGAAGAAGACGATGAACACGGCCAGTGCGACCCTGTTGACGCCGCTGTTCATGGGGCCTCACTCCCCCTGCGGCGCAGGACGGTTGCGGGCACGGTAGCTCCGATCGCTAGGCGCGGGTGGCCGCTCGGTGCGGCAATTGGCTATGGCTGGGCAGGCGCGGGCTCGTCGTGCAGCAAACCGTCGAGTTCGGCATCGAGGCCGGATCCTTCCTCCGGGGTGTGGGCAATGTGCGGGTTGCTTCCGCGGGCCAGGACCGCGATGCCGGCGGCGGCCATGGGCAGGGCGACGAAGAGCGCGGCGGTGCGCATGCCTCCAGGGGCGGAGAGGACGAGCGCGATCAGGGGCGGGCCGAAGGCCCCGCCGGACTTGCCGACGGCGGCGACCCAGCCACCGGCGGTGCCGCGGATCGCGGTGGGAAGGATTTCGGCAGTGTAAGGGCCTAGCAGAGCGATGACCCCGGCCGTTTCGGCAAACAGCAGCATGACGATGCCCAGGGTTAGCGGGCCGTTGTCCTCGAGACCGAGGACCGCCAGGGCTAGCCGGGCTGTGCGCGCGATCGCCGACGCGCCAGCGGCCCATCTCGATCAGGTCCTCGATCACGCGGCGGAGCTGGGCAGCGGTGACCTCAACGACTCGTCCTCGGGGCCGAGGCGGACGGCGTCCAAGAGCTGGCACCAGGACGTCCGGCCCGATTCGAGGGCGGCGACGAACGAGTAGGGCCAGCCGGGGATGAACTGGTCCGAGGACCGTCTGCTGCGGCCGTAGACATGGCAGAACAGACGGTCCGCGCTGGTCGGCGCGTCCGGGCGGAGCCAGTTGCTGACGTCGACCGCTAGGACCAGGCGCCCGTCGGCGGCCCGCGGCGTCGGCAGACCGGCCAGCACCTGTCGCAGCCGGGGCACATCGACGCTCCCGCAGTTCAACGCCTCGTACATCGCGCCGTGTCCACGCCGGTGTTCGGCCACCAGTGTGAGGTCCACCAGCGAGGTCACCGGACCGTCCGCACACAGCAACGCGTCGACGAGCTCGAACAATTCGTCCCCGCGCGCGGTCGGGCAGTCGAATAAGTCCTCCCGGATTCCTACTGACCTTCAAAGCGTGGTGTCGTAGGGGCTGACGGACCATGATCCCTGCGGTACGCCAAGTGCATGAGGTATGCGCAAGGGGGCGGGCTGA
>NZ_JBEZKW010000125.1:0-5108 GCF_040651795.1 Streptomyces sp. NPDC048361 | reverse complement strand
AGGTCGATGACCTGGGTGATCGCCGTCTCGATCTTCTCGTTGTCGACCGTGTTGGCCCGGCCCCCGCCCATGCCGCCGCGCGCACCCGCCCCTTAGGCTGTCGACGGGAGCGCGTACCCCTCCCACCAGCCGCTTCACCGCCGCAGCGGCCCATCGCACCGCCAGCCCGCCCGAGGAGCACCGCCACCATGGTCGAACACCCCGCGTACCCGGTAGGCCTCCGCCTCACCGGCCGCCGCGTCGTCGTCGTCGGCGGCGGCCAGGTGGCCCAGCGCCGACTCCCGGCCCTCATCGCCGCCGGGGCGGACGTCACGCTGATCTCCCCGAGCGCCACCCCTTCCGTCGAGGCGATGGCCGACGCGGGCGAGATCCGCTGGGAGCGCCGCCGCTTCCAGGACGGCGACCTCGCCGACACCTGGTACGCCCTGGTCGCCACCGCCGACACCGCGGCCAACGAGCGCATCTCCGCCGAGGCCGAGCGCTCCCGCGTCTGGTGCGTACGCTCCGACGACGCGAGCGCCGCCACCGCGTGGACCCCGGCCACCGGCCGCTCCGAAGGCGTGACCGTCGCCGTCCTCACCACCGACACCCCCGACCCGCGCCGCTCGGCCGCGATCCGCGACGCGGTCGTCGAAGGCCTGCGCGACGGCACTCTCGTCGCCCCGAAGGAGCGCACCCGCACCCCGGGCGTCGCCCTGGTCGGCGGCGGCCCCGGCGACCCCGACTTGATCACCGTGCGCGGCCGCAGGCTGCTCGCCGAGGCGGACGTGGTGATCGCGGACCGGCTCGGCCCGCGCGACCTCCTCGACGAACTCCCGCCGCACGTCGAGGTCATCGACGCCGCGAAGATCCCGTACGGCCGCTTCATGGCGCAGGAGGCCATCAACAACGCGCTGATCGAGCACGCGAAGGCCGGCAAGGCGGTCGTGCGGCTCAAGGGCGGCGACCCGTACGTCTTCGGGCGCGGCATGGAAGAGCTCCAGGCGCTCGCCGAGGCCGGCATCACCTGCACGGTGGTGCCCGGCATCTCCAGCTCCATCTCGGTGCCGAGCGCGGCCGGCATCCCGGTCACCCACCGGGGTGTGGCGCATGAGTTCACCGTGGTCAGCGGTCATGTGGCGCCGGACGACCCGCGCTCGCTCGTCGACTGGAAGTCGCTGGCCCAGCTGCGCGGGACCCTGGTGATCCTCATGGGCGTCGACAAGATCGGCGCGATCGCGCAGGCCCTCGTCTCGCACGGCAAGAACCCGTCGACCCCGGTGGCGCTCGTCCAGGAGGGCACCACGGCCGCACAGCGCCGCGTGGACGCCACCCTGGGCAGCGTGGGCGAGGTCGCCAAGGCCGAGGACGTCAGGCCGCCGGCCGTCATCGTCATCGGCGACGTGGTGACGGTGAACCCCCGCCCGTAGCCGGCGAACCGGCCGGGCGGCCAACCGGCCACCGGCCTATCGGCCAACCGGCCGGTCGACCCGCCGGCTACCCGCCCCCGCCCCCGCCAACGGCGGCCGATCCCGATCGTCAGCCGTTGGCACCCAACCCAGGACAAGGCAGTATCACCCTGTGGCCGATCTCATCACCGTCGAGGACCCCGACGACCCCCGCCTGCGCGACTACACGGGCCTGACCGACGTGGAACTGCGGCGCCGCCGCGAACCCGCCGAAGGCCTCTTCATCGCCGAGGGCGAGAAGGTCATCAGACGGGCCAAGGACGCCGGGTACGAGATGCGCTCGATGCTGCTCTCGGCCAAGTGGGTCGACGTCATGCGGGACGTCATCGACGAGCTCCCCGCGCCGGTGTACGCCGTCAGCCCCGACCTCGCCGAACGCGTGACGGGCTACCACGTGCACCGCGGCGCCCTCGCCTCGATGCAGCGCAAGCCGCTCCCCGAGGCGGAGGAACTCCTCACCACCGCACGCCGGGTGGTCGTGATGGAGGCGGTCAACGACCACACCAACATCGGGGCGATCTTCCGCAGCGCGGCCGCGCTCGGGATGGACGCGGTGCTGCTCTCCCCGGACTGCGCCGACCCGCTGTACCGCCGCTCGGTGAAGGTGTCGATGGGCGCGGTCTTCTCGGTGCCGTATGCCCGCCTCGAATCGTGGCCCAGGGGCCTGGAGACGGTCCGCGGCGCCGGCTACCGCCTGCTCGCCCTCACGCCCGACGAGAAGGCCTCCAGCATCGACGAGGCGGCCCCGCACAAGCTCGACAAGGTCGCCCTCATGCTGGGCGCCGAGGGCGACGGACTGTCCCGCCAGGCCCTGGTCGCGGCGGACGAATGGGTCCGCATCCCGATGGCCCACGGAGTCGACTCCCTGAACGTGGGCGCGGCAGCGGCCGTGGCGTTCTACGCGGTGGCAACGGGCCGCCCGACGCCCTGACCCCGCCGGACGCCCACCGGGCCCCGGCCCGCGCCAGGAGCACGGTGAACTGCCCGCTCAGCCGCAACTGTGGCCGTGGTGAGCCGTCCTGAGGCTCTCGGCCGGCGCGGGCTGCAACCCCGCCAAGGGCGCGGGGAACTGCGCGCTCAGCCACCACCGGCCCGCAGCCGAAACGAACCGCCCGGGCAGCGCCCTCAGCCACCACCGGCCCGCAGCCGAAACGAACCGCCCGGGCAGCGCCCTCAGAACTGCTTGACCGCAGCGATGCCGAGCAGCACGATCAACGTCACCAGCACGAACACGGTGAGCCGCTGCCGCAGCAGCCGAGGGTTGGCGGGCCGCAGCCCGCCCGAGGTCCGGGCCCCGGGACGCGTCCCCGGCCGCCCCCCGGGCCGGGACGCGTTGCTGCGCGGCCCACCCGGACGCGAGCCGCCCGTACGCGGAGCAGACCCGCCCGTACGCGGAGCAGAACGCGCCCCGGACCGGGGCCCACCGGAGGTCCCCGAGGATCCCGACGTCCCCGAGGGACCAGAGGAACCGGAGGAACCCGACCCCCGCCCCGCCTCGGTATACCGCTGCGTACGCTCGTCGAGCCGCCCCGTGGGCCGCTCCACCTCCACCCGCTCCCGCTGCACCGGCGGCCGCACGTCCGCGCCCTGCGCGTGCAGCCCGCCCTGGGCCTCCCGCGCGGCGATCTCCTTGAGCCGCATCGAGAGCTGCAGCGTGCTCGGCCGCTCCTCGGGGTCCTTCGCCAGGCACGCCTGGACCAGCGGGGCCAGCGCGTCCGGCACACCGCGCAGTTGCGCCTCCTCGTGCACGACGCGGTAGAGCATCACCTCGGAACTGCCGTGCCCGAAGGGCGAGTCGCCCATCGCCGCGTACGCCAGTGTCGCGCCGAGCGAGAAGACATCGGTGGCCGGGGTGACCGCCGCGCCGCGCACCTGCTCGGGCGCGAGGAAGCCGGGGGAGCCGACGGCCGTGCCGACATGCGTGAGCGTCGAGGCCCCGGTGGCCCATGCGATGCCGAAGTCGATGATCCTGGGGCCCTTGGGGGAGAGCAGGATGTTGGACGGCTTGAGGTCGCGGTGGACGACACCCGCCTCGTGTACCGCGACGAGCCCCTCGGACAGCGCCGCGCCGATCGCCGCGGTGTCGGCGGCCGTCAGCGGACCCTCTTCGGCGACCTTGTCGTGCAGCGAGGGCCCGGGCACGTACTGCGTGGCGAACCAGGGCCGCTCGGCTTCGAGATCCGCGGCGACGAGCCGCGCCGTGCAACCGCCCCGGATCCGCCGCGCGGCGGAGACCTCACGGGCGAACCGGGACCTGAACTCCTGGTCCTCGGCGAGATCGGGCCGGATCACCTTCAGCGCCACGCGCTGCCCGCGCCGGTCGGAACCGAGGTACACGACCCCCATGCCGCCCGCGCCGAGCCGCCGGTGAAGCCTGAACGAGCCGACGACACGCGGGTCCTCGCGCCGGAGCCGCATCATCGCCATTTTCATCCCCGCTGCCAGTCCTGTTGACGGGGCACAGCTTACGTACCCGTCGCCCGGTGTGCTCAGAGGCCGCGCCCTCGCGGCCCGACCGATTGTCAGTGCCGGGTGGGAAACGTGAAGAGTGGTCAGCAAGCCGCGGATCCACGGCGGCTGACCGGGGCGTGATCTCAACGACCGGTCACAGAACGGGGTTTGGGTCCATGAAGGGTGACCGCGTGGAGGGGATGAGGGACGCGGGAGAGGGGACCCGCACGTATGAAGTGGTGACCGGCGGGGCGGGCCGAAGGGCCGAGACCGCGGTCCGCCTCGGAGTGGTCGAAGTGAGCGAAGTCACGAGCAGAGCACCGTCGTGCGTACCGCCCGTTCATGGCGACGCGGGTGCTCACCCCGGTCGGCAGCCCGTCCCGGGGGAGGACGCAGGCGCCGCGGAACCCGCGCGCAGGTCCGACCCCTCCGGGAAGACCCCAAGACGTAAGGGTCCGTCTCCACCCAGGGGAGTAGGCGCGAGGGTGACGGCTCATCCCCTGGGAGGCCCGCAGATCGATACGAGGGCATGACGTCCGGCGCCGCGAGAATCCCTAGTGTTGAAGTCAAGCGGCGGGTGATGCACTCGTCCCCCGAGGTCAGACACCCGCCGCTGTCAGGCCGCTCCCTCACAGGGGGCCGGCCGGGCACATGAGGCAGACCCATGAGCGAACAGGAGAGGACCATGGCGGACACGGCTGCGCGGACGATCATCGTTACGCGGGGACGCAGGGCTTACAGCACCGCGTTCGGTGCCCGCCGGTCCGGCCCGCGCCACCCCCTGGTGGCAACGGCCATGGTTCTTCCCCTGGCGGCCCTGCTCGTAGTCGTCTTCGGCGGCTGGGATGCGGTGGTCACACAAGCGTCGTCCGTGGGCGTGATGCTGGGGCGCTGAGCGGCGCCCCGGACCCGGTAGAGCGGACCGGGTCGGGACATCCGGCCATTACAGCCCCGTGGGGACGGGGGTGCGGCGGACGGCAGTAAGAGGCGTTGCCCGATCGGCTGGGGAGCCGATCGGGCAACGCCTTTTGCGCGTGCGGCGGTTGTGCCCTCCCAACGCACGGGAATGACAGAACCCCCGGCCTTCGAGAAGGCCGGGGGCTCCGGGTGGTGCGCGATACTGGGATTGAACCAGTGACCTCTTCCGTGTCAGGGAAGCGCTCTCCCGCTGTGGAACAGGTCAAGCCAGCTCGTTGTGGATGCGCTCAG
>NZ_JBEZKW010000124.1:0-5192 GCF_040651795.1 Streptomyces sp. NPDC048361 | reverse complement strand
CCGCGCCGACGAACGTGGTCTTGCCCACGCCGAAGCCGCCCGCCACCACGATCTTCGCCGACGTGGTGGAACGGGCGGCACCGCCGCTAGAGCTTGCGAAGTCCACTGAGCACCCTTTCGAGCAGTGTCACGTCTGGCTGTCCGCCGGCGGACTCGTCGCCGCCCGGCTGGTGGATGGCGACAAGTCCGGCCTCCGCCAGGTCGGCTACGAGGATCCGGGCGACGCCGAGGGGAATGGTGAGAAGTGCCGAGATCTCGGCGACCGACTTGATCTCGCGGCACAGGTGGCAGATCCGCTGGTGCTCGGGCAACTGCCCTTGCAGCCTGGACGGTTCGGCCGTGGTGTGCACCAGTGCCTCGATGGCGAGCTGGTAGCGCGGCCGGGTGCGGCCGCCGGTCATGGCGTACGGACGCACAAGGGGATTGTGCGCGCCGCCCGCCGGAGAAGGCTGGGGGGTCTGCCTCGGCTGCACCGTTTCGATCCGGGGCTGCGGCGGCTGGTCGTACGGGCTGGGCTGACGGTTCGGCTGCCGGTAGGGCTGCTGCTGGTACTGGCCCTGACCCTGGCCGTGACCCTGTCTGCCGGGCGTGGAGGGGTAGTTGAAGCGGTTCTGGCCGTGCTCACCCGGAGACTGCTGTCCACCGTAGGGGTGCCCGCCTGGGGGTGTTGTCACGTTTCCTCCTCCGACTACCGGTGCCCGTCCCATTGGGGCCGCGCCACCGCACTTTATGGGGCGGTGGCGAGAAACGCACGGCCTGTCTGCTGATTGAGAACTGATCGGTAACTAGTTAAGAAGGCTTCCCTGAAGCTCCGCCCGGAGGTCGGGGGTCAGCACGCTTCCGGCCCGGTCCACCAGCAGCGCCATCTCATACCCCACCAGGCCGATGTCGGCCTCCGGGTGCGCGAGAACGGCCAGGGAGGAACCGTCGGAGACCGACATGATGAAGAGGAAGCCGCGCTCCATCTCCACCACCGTCTGGTTGACGGCGCCGCCTTCGAAGATCCGGGAGGCGCCCGCGGTGAGGGACGTCAGACCGGAGGCCACGGCCGCCAGCTGATCGGCCCGGTCCCGGGGGAAGCCTTCGGACATCGCCAGCAGGAGTCCGTCGGCGGAGACCACCACCGTGTGGGACACCCCAGGGGTGTTGTCCACGAAGTTGGTGATCAACCAGTTCAGATTCTGCGCCGCCTGGCTCATCGGGCTCACACTAACGCTCCTGGTTGTAGGTGTTACTTGTGTCCGACCCCGCGTTACGGCCCTGCTGAACGCCGCGGCGCAGGTTGCTCAACCTGCCGCGCACGTCCTCCGGAGCGCGGGAGACCTGAGGGCCGCCCTGCGGGGTCTGCTCGGCCGCGCCCTCGACCAGATTGGCCTTGGGCACCCGCCGGGGGAGACCGGAAGGAGTGACCCCGCCGGCCTTGGGCTCACGGAGCTTCTCGGCCCGCGTCCAGCGTTCGTCGTTGGTCGAACGCCAGTCGTCCTTCGGTCCGTCCGGCGTCTCGCTCTGCTCCTGCTGGGGCTCGGCCGGCCAGTCCTGCTGGCTGCCGCGCCGGGGCAGACCCGCGTCGGTCAGCTCATGGGCGGTGGTCGGGGTGGGGCCCGGACGGTCGAAGCCTACGCGCTCCGCGGTGCCCCCGGGAACGCCCCGGTTCGCCTCGGCGGATTCCGCTTCCGGCCGCGGGGGCGCCGCGTAGGGCTCCTGATAGGCGTTCTCCTGCTGCCAGTCGCCTTGCGGCGCCTGGGCGGCGTACGGATCGGCGTAGGCGCCCTGAGCGGGCGTCCGGCCCTCGTAGGAGCCTTCCGCATAGCCGGACTCCTGGTAGCTGTCCTGGGGCGCGTAGGAGTCCTGGGCGTAGCCACCGGTGTGCTCGGGGGCGTACTGCTGGTTCGGGTACGAGCCGTCGTAGCCGGGGGTCTGCTGAGGCTCGTAGGAGCCCTCGTAGGACTGGCTCTGCCCGGTGTACCCCTGCTGGTTCTCGTACGAGCCGTCGTACGCCTGGCTCTGCTGGGGCTCGATCTCGTCCCGGTACAGCGGACGTTCGCCGCCCTGGGCCTGGGCCTCCAGGGCCGCCCGGCGCTCCTCGCGCAGCAACGACCGGTTGACCGGGTCGAGTTCGCGGGGGTCGGACGGGTCGCCGCTCTCGTACCGGGAGTCGTCGAAGCCGAGCTCGGCCGCGGTGCGCATCGGCGCGGGGGCGGATGCGTACGGCTGCTGCTGGTGCTGCTGCTGCTCGGGGATGATCGAGGAGACCGTGAAGTTGTCGCCCATCGGCGCGGACTCGCCGCTGCCACCGTGGGTGATCGGGTCGGGGAGCATGACGAGCGAGGTGGTGCCGGCCTGCTCGCCCGAGGGGCGCAGCTGGACGCGGATGCCGTGCCGGTCGGAGAGCCGGCCGACCACGAACAGGCCCATGCGCTGCGAGACATCGGCGTCCACGGCCGGCGGGTTGGCCAGGCGGTGGTTGATGTCCGCGAAGTCCTCGGCGGTCAGGCCGATGCCCTTGTCGTGGATCTCGATCATGACGCGGCCGTCGGGGAGACGGGTCGCGGTGACGCGGACCTTGGTCTGCGGCGACGAGAACGTGGTGGCGTTCTCCAGGAGCTCGGCGAGCAGGTGCACGAGGTCGGTCACGGCCCGGCCGTGGATCTCGGCCTCCGGCACACCCGACAGCTCGATGCGCTCGTAGGACTCCACCTCGGACGAGGCGGCGCGGAGCACGTCGACCAGCGGGACCGGCTGGTCCCAGCGGCGGCCCGGCTCCTCGCCGGCGAGGACCAGCAGGTTCTCGCCGTTGCGGCGCATACGGGTCGCCAGGTGGTCCAGCTTGAACAGGCTCTCCAGCTGGTCCGGGTCGGCCTCGTTGTTCTCCAGGTCGGTGATGAGGGTCAGCTGGCCCTCGATCAGGGACTGGTTGCGGCGCGAGAGGTTGGTGAAGATCGCGTTGACGTTGCCCCGCAGGAGCGCCTGCTCGGCGGCGAGCCGCACGGCCTCGCGGTGCACCTGGTCGAAGGCGCGGGCCACCTCGCCGATCTCGTCCGTGGAGTCGATGGGTATCGGCTCGACCCGGGTGTCGACCCGGCCAGGTTCGGTGCGCGAGAGCTGGTCGACGAGCATCGGCAGGCGCTGCTCGGCCACGTCGAAGGCGGCGGTACGCAGCCGGCGCATCGAGCGGCTCATCTGGCGGGCCACCATGCCGGCCAGGATGAAGGCGGCGAGCAGCGAGACCACGACGATCGCACCGTTGATGTACGCGGTGGTCTTGGCGTCGTCCGCGATCTGGCCGGCCTCGGTCACGGCCCGCGTGACGAGGTCGTTCTCGACCTCGCTGTAGCCGTCGAACTTCGAGGTGGAGGCGGCCATCCAGGACTCGGGCGTGATGCCCTGGGCCTTCAGCTGCTTGATGCTCGCCGCGCTCTGCGCCTCGCCGATCGCGGCGGCCATGCCGTTGTAGACCGAGCCGTCGGCGGACGGCGCGGCACCGATGTGCGGGCCGTTGTCCGCCTTCTGCTTGGCGTCCGGGAACTCCGCGGCGACCTGCGCCTCCTTCTTCGTCATGACCTCCTTCAGCTTCGCGCTGTCGGCGTCCGTGCCACCCGCGTCGAACTCGCCGAGGGCGATGAACTCCAGGTAGTTGTACGAGTTGAACGCCTTGACCTGGAGCTGGAAGGCCTTCGGGTCGTCGCTCGGCCGGAGCAGGAGGTGCATGCCGATGGAGCGCTGGAGCGAACCCGCGGACTTGGCGAGGTCGACGGCGTACACCATGCGGCCGTAGCTGGTGATGTTGCCGGTGCCCAGACCGAGCTCGTTGGAGAACGTGCTCAGGTAGTGGGGGATCGCGGTGTAGCCCTCTTCGGTCAGGACCGGGTTCTTCGCCTCGATGCCCTTGGCGTAGGCGGTCTTGCGCAGGTCGTCGAGGGTCTTCTCGGCGTCGCGGACCTTGGCCAGGCGGCGCTTGAGGCTCGGGGTGTCCGGCATGCCCTTGACGGCCTGGTCGAACGTGGCGCGGGCGGCGTCGGAGGCGGCGTACGCCTTGCTGACGACGTCGCTGTCGCGCTTGTTCTCCAGGAGCGGCTGGGCGGTGAGGTCGCGCTCGTTGAGCAGGGCCTGGCCGTAGTCCGACGCGGCGCGCACGATGGTCGCGACCTTCTCGGCGTTCCGGGCGTCGCGCCAGGTGGCTATGGACCCGTTGACCTCGAAGCCGCCCATGACGAGGCCGACGAGGACGGGGATGAGGAGGATCGCGTTCAGCCGGGTGGCCACGCGCCAGTTGCGCGGCGAGAAGCGGCTGCTGCTGCCCTGGGGGGTGCCCTTGTCCTTGCCGGAATCCTGGGCAGAGGTCTGGGGCGCCGGTACCGCCGCCGCACGCTGCGGCGGGGTGAAGTTGCCCCGCGCCTGCTGCGTCGCGGAGCTCGTCCTGCTTCGCTTCACTCGACCAACAACCTCTCGGAGCCGGCACCAGGGTGGCGTGCCGCTGTGTCTTTCAGAGCCGTACTTCTCGGGGCCGTACCAGCCGTACTACTCGGGAGTTCGTCGAATTCCAGCACGTGGGACGGTCGCCATCCAAACGTCTGGAATCTCAGGTTCCGAGTGGCCAAGGCCTCAGATAAAACGGGCATAAAGAGCGAGCCCCGCCAAATGACGGGGCTGTCGTGCGCGCAGTGACACCGGATGAACGCGGCGGGTTGCGGTGACACGAGAATTCTCTGTCGAAACGTTATGAACGCAGGGGCGGATCGTGTCCAAGGACACAGTCCGCCCCCGTTGCGTCTACGGCAACTGCCGTAGGGCACCAGCTACTTGAGTCGGGCCATGAGGGCGTGTTCGACGAGGGTGATGAGGGCGCTCTTGGCGTCCGCGCGGTGGCGGGCGTCGGTGACGATGATCGGGGCATCGGGCCCGATCTGGAGTGCTTCGCGTACTTCGTCGGGGGTGTAGGGCTGGTGTCCGTCGAAGCCGTTGAGGGCGATGACGAAGGGGAGGCCGCTGTTTTCGAAGTAGTCGACGGCGGGGAAGCAGTCGGCGAGGCGGCGGGTGTCGACGAGGACGACGGCGCCGATGGCGCCGCGGACGAGGTCGTCCCACATGAACCAGAAGCGGTCCTGTCCGGGGGTGCCGAACAGGTAGAGGATCAGGTCCTGGTCGAGGGTGATGCGGCCGAAGTCCATGGCCACGGTGGTGGTGGTCTTGTC
>NZ_JBEZKW010000123.1:0-6021 GCF_040651795.1 Streptomyces sp. NPDC048361 | reverse complement strand
GCCCCCGCTAACCCCGGGCTATGGTGTGCGCCGCGGGGGTGGCACACCCGGCCGCACGCCGGGGGACCCCCCGGGCCGCACGCGGGGGTGCTCACCCCGCTTCGGGTGAGCACCCCGGCTTCCGTGTCGTGCCGTGCCGACCGCGTCAGGAGTGGTCGGTCTCGGCGTTGCGCGTCAGGCGCTCGGTGCGCTCCTGGTCCTCACGGAACTGCTCCATGGGGTCCTCGGTGCGCCCGGACACCTGCTCCGGGGACCGGGACGCCTTCGTCTTCGCCTTGTCGGCGGCCTGCTGTGCCCTGTCCTTGAACTTCTCGGCCTTGCCCATGGAGAGTCACTCCTGCTGGTGGGTGGGATCCAACACGTTCACCGTGACACGCTCCCGCGGGCCCCGCGCGCCGAGCGGTCACCCGGTGTGATCGGGAAGGAGGTCGGGGCAGGGGGTCGGGGCAGGGGGACGGCGGTGGGATGATGGCCCGATGTCTGAACGTGTTGTTGTTGCCGCATGTGATGGGGCGTCGAAGGGCAATCCAGGGCCCGCCGGCTGGGCCTGGGTGATCGCCGATCCGCAGGGGCGGCCGGAGCGCTGGCAGGCGGGGCCGCTCGGCACCGCCACCAACAATGTCGGCGAGCTCACCGCCCTCGAACAGCTCCTCGAAGCCGTCGACGCGGGTACGCGCATGCAGGTGCGGATGGACTCCCAGTACGCCATGAAGGCGGTGACCCAGTGGTTGCCGGGCTGGAAGCGCAACGGGTGGAAGACCTCCGCCGGCAAGCCGGTCGCCAACCGTGAACTCGTCGAGCGCATCGACGAGTTGCTCACCGAGCGGGATGTGGAGTTCGTCCATGTGGCCGCGCACCAGGTGGGCGGGGACCCGCTGAACGCGATCGCGGACCAGGCCGCGAGTGACGCGGCCACCTCGCAGCGCGCCGCCGGGACCGCGCTGGGCGACCTGGAGTTGCCGGTTCCCGCGCCGGCCCGCGCCAGTGTGGCGCGCACCCGGCCCGCCACCTCGCACAAGACGTCGTCCGCGTCCGGATCGGCCCCCTCGGGCAAGCCGCGGACCATCAAGGCGAAGTTCCCCGGGCGCTGCCCCTGCGGTCAGCCGTATGCCGCCGGCACTCCCATCATGAAGCGCGACGGCGGCTGGGGTCACCCGGACTGCAGCCCTGTGGCGTGAGGCACGGGGCTGCGTGTCACCTCTCCGGTCGCGGGCCGCGCGTGTGCCGGACGTGCCGGCACCGCGGGTCGGTCAGTTGGTGGCCGCGGGGGTGACCGCGGTCGCCTCCTTCTTGACGTCGGCGTCCGCGGAGTCGGCGGACGGGGCGCCGGCGGTGGCGTCGGGAGCCGTGTAGAACACGGACCGGTTCTGCCGGGTGCGCTGTGCCTCTCCCTTGGCGACCAGGTTTTCGAGGGTGTTGCGCACCACGGTGCCCGCGATGGTGCGGTCCGGATGTGCCTCGCTCAGACCCGTCGTGATCTCGGCCGCCGAGCGCGGCTCACCGCTCTGGGTGAGGTGGGCCGCGACGAGGTCCCGCAGTGTGGTGGTGGCCCCGGAGGAGGCCTTGCCGGTCTTGTTGCTCTTCGGTGCCTTGGACTGCTTGGCGGCGGGCCCGGTCTGCTTCTTCCCGGCGCGACCTGCGGACTTCTGCGCGGAGCGGGCCTGGGGAACCCGCGGGGTGGGTGCCGCGGCGGTCTTCTTGCCCGACGCCGACGCCGCCTTCTTGGGTGCCGGAGCGGCGGGACCGCCGACCGCCTGCTGCATGGAGGCGAGCAGCGCGTGGTTGTTCTCCAGGGTGGTCAACTGCTCCTGGAGCGCGCCGATCTGAGCGGAGATGTGTTCGCGTTCGGCGACGTTGCTGTCCAGGTCGCTCTGGATCTGGGCGGCGTACTGGGACTGGAGTGTGGTGCTGTCCGGCACGGGGGTTCCTCCGAGGGTGTGTGCGTACGTGATTGTTGCCGGATGTTACGCGCCTCCTCTGTGTGAAGTACCCAGTTCACGGGAGATGAGACCGGCCGGAGCCACGGGGCGGTATGGACCCATGGCCCCGGATCCTCACAAGTGATGTCTCATCCCGGGGGAGTGGGAAGCGTCCGCTCCCGCGCGGGGTAACGGAGTTGGTGCTCTCCCTGGGTGTGCCGCACACATGCCGCGACCACATCGCTGAGGCTTCCGGTGCGGGCGTACAGGGCACGTTGGACGCGGGCGCCGTTGCCGCGGGCCAGCAGTTCGGCGGTGGTCTTGCGGGCCCACGCGAGGTCCCCGCCGGCGTCGAGTGCCCGCCGCACATGGTCGAGGAGGGCAGCCGTGACCACCTGCGCGGGGGCCGGCCGCATGGTCAGCGGGTGCAACAGGTCGCCGTCGAGCCCCGAACGGGCGGCGCGCCACGCGGCGAGCCGCAGCAGACTCACCCCGTGCCGCAGCGGCTCGACATCGCTGCGCCAGTCCTCAGCGGCGGTCTCCACCAACGCACGGGACAAGCACGCCACGAGCAGGGTGGTGGTGGCTTCCAGGCAGACGTCCGCGACGCGGATCTCCACGGTGGGATAGCGGTGCGAGAGCCGGGCATCGAAATAGATCATGCCCCGGTCACGGACCACTCCGCTGGTCACCATGGCGTCCACCTGGGCGTGGTAGCGCTCGGCGGAGCCGAAGAAGCCGGTCGGCCCCGCCATGGGCCACCGGCCCCACACCCTGCTGCGGTAACTGCCGTACAGGGTGTCCTTGCCCTGCCAGTACGGTGAGTTCGCGCTGAGCGCGGTCAGGACGGGCAGCCACGGCTGGATCCGGTCCACCACCGCGATACCCTCCTCGTCCGATGCCACCGACACATGCACATGGCAGCCGCAGGTGAGCTGTTCCTGGGTCGTCAGACCGAACTGTTCCTCCATCCACTGGTAGCGGTGGCTCACGTTGACGGCGGGCCGGGCCGGCAGGGGAGAGGTGGCGAGCGCCGCGACCGCGGCCCCCGCCTCCCGCGCGTGCCGGGCCGCGGCGCGGCGCCAGCGCACTATCTCGACACCGAGTGCTTCCATGTCGCTCTGCGGCCGCGTACCGAACTCCAGCTGCTGACCCTGCAGTTCACGGGCGAACACACCCGGAGGTACGCCGTCTTCTTCGGCGGAACACTTGGTGAGTCGGTCGAGCACCTCGGAGGCCAGGGCACACGGCGCTCCGGTGACCGGGTCGACCAGAAGCAGTTCCTCTTCCACGCCTACGGTGCGCACAGTGACGCTCCCATCCAGTCGGGGGACCCCGCCGAGCGGCACGGGAAACGGCCGGGGGCACCAGCATGCACGGCCGGTGCCGCGCCCGGCGCGGGGTGACGGGGCCCTCTTTCGGTCATGCGGGGGAGGCCGATTCCCTCCGCTCCCGGCGACGCATCCGGGGTCACTCCCGCCTCCCCCGTGTCCTGGGCGGACACGCCGGGGACCGGGGCGGATCCCCGACGGCCGGGTGGGTTGGCGGTATTGCTAGGGCGCGGGTGCGGGTGCGAGCGGACTGTGCCAAGCCCTCGTGCCGCCCACCCAGACGCAGGAACCCCAACGCAGGAACCCGAACGCAGGAACCCAGACGCAGGAACACCGGACTCAGGAACAAAGGAGATCTGCCGATGCGCGTAAGTCTTTTCGCCGCCGGGGCCGTTGCCGCCGCCGGAGCCCTTCTCGGCGTGGCCTCGGCCCCGGCCGGGGCCGCCCTCACGGACACCGTGTCCGCCGGACCGACCGGGACGGTCGCCAAGGACGGCACCGTCACCCTTTCGGGTACCTACCGCTGTTCCCCGCCCTCCCGGCCCGGACCGGTCTTCGTGTCGAGCGGGGTGCTGACCGGTTCCGTCCTGCACGGCATCGGCGGCACGGTGGCCACGTGCGACGGTGACGAACACACGTGGGTCAACCGGGACAAGGTGAGTAGCCCAGAGAGGGTGCCGGCGGGGGAGACCGTGGTCCAGACGACCCTGATGCGCCTGGACACGGGGACGGGGCTGCCGCTGCCCGTCATCCTCGCCACCGAGCGGCACACCGTGGACCTCCGCGCCGTCGAGAACTGAGGGCGCCCGGGGGCGGGCGGCCCGAGGGGTGCCCGGGGCAGGTGCCCGTGGGACAGGCGCCGCTACCCCCGACGGCTGAGCGGGCATCTGGTTGCTTCCACAAGTGTGGGGGCGGTGAGTTTCGGACATACCTGCATTCATGGGGTGTGAGGACCTGCCGCCCCCTGGGAACAGGTGCCCCGTGGCCCAGGAAGACCTGTGTCATCGGGCATCAACACCTGCGATTCATCCGGCCGTTGCCCGGATCTGGCCTACGATTTTCTTGATCGAGAGCCAGAATGGCGCAAGAAACGACCGAAAGTGTCCTGTTTGTTTTGACTCCTGATCGGTGCGCGGTGAAGGTCTCGTGCATGTCCCCTTCGCCCCGGGCCGCTCCCAGCGGTCTGCTCCGTATGCGCGATTTCCGTCTCCTGCTCGCCGGAGCCGCGGCCGGGCAGGCCGGCGCCCAAGTCACCCTGGTCGCGCTGCCGTTGGTGGCCGTCCTCGAACTCGACGCGCCCGCCTTCCAGGTGGGGCTGCTCACCGCCGCCGAGACCGCCGCGTTCCTGCTCATCGGTCTGCCCACGGGGGCCTGGGTCGACCGGATGCGCAAGCTGTCCCTGATGATCCGCGCCGACCTGGTCCGCTCCCTGGCGATGGCCAGCATTCCGATCGCCGCCGTCGCGGACGCCCTGACCATGGCCCAGCTGTACGCCGTGGCGCTGATCACCGGCATCGCGACGGTGTTCTTCGATGTCGCGCACCAGAGCTATCTGCCGCAGCTGCTGCCGAGGGAGCAGCTGGTGGCCGGCAACGGGGCCCTGGAGACGGTACGTTCCTCGGCTCAGGTGGCCGGGCCCGGCCTCGGCGGCGGCCTCGTCCAGCTCGTGGGGGCGCACCTGGCCATCGTCGCCGACGCCGTCGGCTACGCCGTTTCGGCCCTCTTCCTCCTGGCCATCCGCCGGCCCGAACCCGCGCCGGAACCGGTCCCCGGCGCGTCCCTGCGCAAGGACGTCGCGGAGGGCCTGCGCTTCGTGCTCGGCCACCCGCTGCTGCGGGTCATCGCGGGCACGACCGGGCTCGGCAACTTCTTCACCGCCATGCTGATGGCCACCCAGACCATCTTCCTGGTCCGCGTCCTCGACCTGGCGCCGGCCGCCGTCGGCGTGATGCTCTCGGCGTCGGCCGTCGGCGGGCTCGCCGGAGCGCTGAGCGCGGGCCGACTCGCGGCCCGCTTCGGCCAGGCTCGCCTGATCTGGCTGTCGGCGCTCGTCAGCGGGCCGTTCGCGCTGCTGTGGCCGCTGTCGGGGCCGGGCGCGGCCGCCGCGCTGTTCGCGCTCGGCTCCGCCGCCGTCTTCTTCGGCGCCGTGGTCTACAACGTCGCCCAGGTGAGCTTCCGTCAAACCCTGTGCCCACCACGCCTGTTGGGGCGGATGAACGCGACCCTGCGCTTCGTCATGTGGGGCACCCTGCCGCTCGGCGCCCTCGTCGGCGGCGCCGTCGCCGACGCCTTCGGAGCCCGCTCGGCGCTGTGGATCTGCGCCGCCGGCTTCCTCGTCGTACCGCTGCCCCTGCTGCTCTCCCCCCTGCGCCGGATGCGGGACCTCCCCGCCGCTCCGCACCCCGAGGACGACGAGCGGCAGGACGCCGCGCCGCACCACGACGAGAACGTCCCCGTCGCCTGACCACTCACCGGCCCGGCGGGCTCCCTTCTCGACGGCTCCCGGGTCCGCCAGTCGTACCCGCCCGGTCACCCGCCCCGGGCATCCCGACCCGAGAGTCACGTCCCCGGGAACCCCGTCAGGCTGGGGCCCCGGCCTGAGAGTCACTGTCCCCCGGGAGCCTCCGTAGCCGGGGGCCCCGACCCGGAAACCACCGTCCGGGAGCCCCCGTAACCGGGGCCCCTAACCGGGGCCCGTAACCGGGGCCCGTAACCGGGGCCCGTAACACGGGAGTTCGGATGAGCTCACGTCTGAGGGCTGGTCACACGTG
>NZ_JBEZKW010000122.1:0-6212 GCF_040651795.1 Streptomyces sp. NPDC048361 | reverse complement strand
GCCCTTGAGGCGCGAACGGGGTCTGGGGCGGAGCCCCAGAGGGCCGAGCCGTCCAACGTCGCCGCCCGGGCGGGTGGGTGGGCAAACCCTCGGGGTCTGGGGCGCAGGCCCCCGGGAGCCGCACCCTCAAGTAGCGCCACCAGTCGGCTACTTGACCGCACCTCCCACCCCCAGCACCAACCTCCGCTGCACCAGAACAAAGAGCACGAGCACCGGCACCGTCATCACCGTGGACCCCGCCATGATCCCGCCCCAGTCGTTCTCGTCCGGCTTGAAGAAGACCAGCAGAGCCATCGGCAGCGTCGACTGCGACGTGTCGCTGATGAGGAACGACTTCGCGAACAGGAAGTCGTTCCACGCGGAGATGAAGGAGAAGACGCTGGTCGCCACGAGCCCGGGGAAGACCAGCGGAAAGAGGATCTGCCACAGAAAGCGCGTGCGGCTCGCCCCGTCGAGCGCCGCGGCCTCCTCCAGGGCGACCGGCACCCCCTTCACGAACCCCCGCAGCATCCAGATCGCGAAGGGCAGCGAGAACGCGAGGTGCGGCAGGATCAACGAACCCAGCGTGTTGAGCTGCCCCAGATCCCGCATGAGGAAGAACAGCGGGATCGTCAGCGCCTCGACCGGCACCATCTGCGCCACCAGGAACATGATCAGCAGCGTGGTGCGGAACTTGAACCGGAAGCGGGTCACGGCGGTCGCCGCCAGGAAGGCGATCAGTGCGGAGAGCACGACCACACTTCCCGCCACGACGAGGCTGTTGAGGAAGTACCGGCCGAAGTCCTGCTGGGTGAAGACCCGCCGGAAGGAGTCGAGGGACGGGGAGAGAGTCCAGGGCCTGGGGTGGGCCGACTGCACCTCCCCCGCCGGCTTGAACGCGGAAAGGACCATCCAGTACAGAGGGAAGGCGACCACCACGGCCACGAGCAGGGCGCCCGCCTCGGCAGCCAGCCGCCCCGGCCGGCGTATCCGGTGAACCCGACCCGAAGCGGAAGAGCCCACGACCCTCGCCGCCCTGGAACCCACAACCCGCCCCGCCCTCACAGCTCCTCCCCTCCCCTGCGCAGCACCCGCAGGTAGAGCAGCGTCGCCACCAGCAGGATCAGCAGCATGACGACGCCGATCGCCGAGCCGAGGCTGTACTGCGAGGAGGCGAACGCCTTTTGGTAGGCGTACACGTTGAGGACCAGGTTCTGGCCCGCGATGCCGCCGCCGTTGGTCATGACGTAGATCTGTGTGAACACCTTGAAGTCCCAGATGACGGACTGGATCGTGACGACCGTGAGGATCGGGCGGAGCATCGGCGCCATGACGGACCGCCAGGTCCGCCACGAGGAGGCTCCGTCGAGGGCGGCCGCCTCCAGGACCTCGCCCGGGATGGCGCGGATCCCGGCGTACACCGTGATCATCACGAAGGGGAACGAGCACCACACCACTTCGAGCAGAACGAGCAGGAACGCGCTGTAGCGCCCGTACGTCCAGGAGTGGTCCCCGAGTCCCAGCACCCGGTTCACGGGGCCGAAGTCCGGGTCGAAGAGGAACATCCACACCGTGGAACCGGTGATCGCGGGCGTCGCCCACGCGCCGAGCGCGGCCAGCATCAGCGCGAGCCGCGGCAGGGCGCGTACGCGTGTCAGGAGTACGGCAAGGGTGCAGCCGACGGCGAGGGTGCCGAGGACGCAGGCCGCCGCGAAGACGAGCGTGGCGAGCAGGACCGACCAGAACTGGCTGTCCGAGAACAGTGTGGCGTAGTTGTCCAGGCCTTGGAAGCTGGTCGGTTCGCCGCCGCTGACCTGGGCCTGGGTGTACTGGAGGAAGGAGATCAGGCCGAGTTGGTAGACCGGGTAGACGAGCAGCGCGGCGAGGACGGCGAGGGCGGGGGCCAGGTAGAGCCACGGTGTCCAGCCCGACCCGCCGAGCGGGCGGCCGCGCGGGCGGCGACGCGATGGCTTCGGGGCCGGCGCCGTCCGGGCCGCGCCGCGCTCGGTGGCCGACGGCCTGAGCCCGCCGAGTCCGGTCGAGGAGCTCAACTGGCCGCTCCGAACGCCTCGTTCATCTTCTTCGCCGCGTCCGAGGACGCCTTGGCCACGTCCTTCTTGCCGCTGACGACCTCCTGGAACATGGTGGGCAGTACGAGCGAGGAGTCGATCTGGCCCCAACCGGGCGACGCAGGAACGAACTTGGCGCCCGCGGCCAGGGTGCGGACGAACGGCTCGACGAACGGCTGCTTCTTGGCGATTTCGGCCCGTACGTCGGTGTAGGTCGGCAGGAAGCCCATCGCGTCGAACATCTCGCGCTGGGTCGCCTTCCCCGTGAGCTGCTCCATGAGGTCCACGGCGAGCGTGCGATGCGAAGTGCTCTTCAGTACCCCGATGTTGTTGCCGCCGGCGAAGGCCGGGGCTACGGAGCCGGGTGCGAGGCCGGGCAGCGGCACGACGGCGTACTTGCCCTTGACGGTGCCGGCCTCGACGGCAGCGTGGTTGAAGTCGCCGCCGATCACCATGGCCGCCTTGCCGTTGGCGAAGGCGGTGACGGTGGCGTTGCCGCCCATCTGGGCGCACTTCGCGGCGGGGCAGTTGTCGTCGCCGAAGAGCGAGGTGTAGGCGGTGATGCCCTTGCGGGCGGCCTCGCCGTCGAGGGCCGAGGTGTACTTTCCGCCGTTCTCGGTGGCCAGTTCACCGCCGTTGGCCCAGAGGAACGGCAGCGCGCCGTAGGTGTAGGCGCCGCCCACCGCGAGCCCGTACAGGCCGGGCTTGGCCTGGTGGATCTTCTTGGCGGTCGCGATCAGTTCGTCCTGGGTCTTCGGCACGGCGACACCGAGCTCCTTGAGGACGTCGGTGCGGTAGTACAGCGCGCGTACGCCGACGAACAGCGGGGCGCCGTAGACCTTTCCGCCGACCGTGACGGACTGCTTCGCCGTCGGGTCGGTGTCCTTCGCCTCACCCCAGGCCGCGAACTCGGCGCTGACATCGGCGAGTCCGCCGTCCTTCACATAGCCGGCCGTGTCGGTGTTGCCGTACTCGATCAGGTCGGGCGCGGAGCCGGGATCGTTGAAGGCGGCCTTGATCCGCTGGGCGCGGGTGTCGACGGGTATGTACTCCACCTTCACGTCGGCGCCGTGGTGGGCCTGTTGGAAGGCGGCCACGGCCTTGTCCACCACCTTCTGTTTGGGGCCGTTGCTCACCTCCTGGAAGAGCCAAACGCGCAGGGTGCCGCTCTTGTCGTCGCTCTTCGCCCCGGCTCCCGAGGTCTGGGGGGCACACGCGGCGAGGGCGACCAGGGCAAGTACCGCCAGCGGCAGGGCGGTTCGGGCGGACGGCGTGGACATCTCGGACAGCTTCACGACAGAAAGCCTCCCCTTGGCGTTGCAACATACGCAACGAGCGTTTCGCATACTGCACAACAGGGAGGAGGTTATGGCGGAGGCAAAGCTCGCGGCAAGAGGTCTGGACAACCCGTGGCCGTCAAGGGACGCAAAACGGCCCCCGGGGTGTGCGTGACGCACACCCCGGGGGCCGTCGTTCCAGCGGGCCGCGCTGCTACGCGCGCGCCACCGCTCGGGCTACTTCTTGTCCTTGCCGCCCTTGTCCTTGTCGCCGCCGGCGCTCATGGACTCGTAGATCTCCTTGCACATCGGGCAGACCGGGTACTTCTTCGGGTCGCGCCCCGGCACCCAGACCTTGCCGCAGAGCGCGACGACGGGCGTGCCGTCGAGCGCGCTCGCCATGATCTTGTCCTTCTGGACGTAGTGGGCGAAGCGCTCGTGGTCGCCGTCGCCGTTCGACACCTGGGGTGTCGGCTCTACGAGGGTCCCCGTACCTGCCCCGCGCTCGGGCTCAAGAGTGCTCATAACCACCAAGGGTACTGAAGGCAACCGGATTGGGTGGAGGGGCATCGGCAGGTGTCCGCCCAGGGACCGTCCAGGCGTCAGTTGAGCGAGGGATCGTCCGGATACGTGGCCACCATCGCGAGCTCGTTGCGCTGGCGGCGCAGCACAGCCCGCCACAGGCTCTCCGGCTCCGGGCACGACACGTCACCGGGCTCGGATTCCACCACGTACCAGGCCCCCTCGGAGAGCTCGTCCTCCAGCTGGCCCGGCCCCCAGCCGGCGTATCCGGCGAAGATCCGCAACGAGCCGAGGGCCGCCGCGAGCAGCTCCGGTGGCGTCTCCAGGTCGACCAGGCCGATCGCTCCGTACACCCGCCGCCAGCCAACGGGGTCTCCCCTGCTCGTACGGGGCCGAGAGCTTGGGGAACGGCCGTCCTCGACGGGGCCGTCCCAGCCGGGACCCTCCCCGCCGGGGCCGTCCTCGCCGGGGACCACCGCGACGCCCAGCGCGGAGTCCAGGGCGACCGGGCCGCCCTGGAAGACCACGCCCGGCTCGCCCGCGAGGTCCGCCCAGGATTCCAGGATGTCGCCGACGCCGACCGGCGTCGGACGGTTCAGGACCACGCCGAGCGTGCCCTCCTCGTCGTGATCGAGGAGCAGCACCACCGCGCGGTCGAAGTTCGGATCAGCCAGGGCCGGGGTGGCGACGAGCAGCCGCCCGGTGAGCGAGGACACCTCGGTCATGCCGACATGATCCCCCATAACGGGCCCGCGCGGGAGACGGGGCACCCGCCACGCGGGCCGGAAACCGCATGGAGTCGTGACCCTCCGCAGAGCTGACCTGCGCGGAGCGTGCTGTAGCGAATTCATTACCTACGTGAACCGTCCTTGGCCTTATGGGGCAGGGGTGAAAGCCCCTTACCCTTTATCCCTGCCCCTTGCCCGACGACTCCGGAACGCGAGATTCATGACCGGCACAGACGATGTACTGCTTGTCCACGGCGGAACCCCGCTCGAGGGCGAGATCCGCGTCCGCGGCGCGAAGAACCTCGTGCCGAAGGCGATGGTCGCCGCCCTCCTCGGCAGCGGCCCGAGCAGACTGCGCAACGTGCCCGACATCCGCGACGTACGCGTCGTACGGGGCCTGCTGCAGCTGCACGGCGTCACGGTCCGCCCCGGCGACGAGCCCGGCGAACTGATCCTCGACCCCTCCCACGTCGAGTCCGCCAACGTGGCCGACATCGACGCGCACGCGGGGTCCTCGCGGATCCCGATCCTGCTGTGCGGGCCGCTCCTGCACCGCCTGGGCCACGCCTTCATCCCGGGCCTCGGCGGCTGTGACATCGGCGGCCGGCCCATCGACTTCCACTTCGAGGTGCTGCGCCAGTTCGGCGCGACCATCGAGAAGCGGGCGGACGGCCAGTACCTGGAGGCCCCGCAGCGGCTTCGTGGCTGCAAGATCACGCTGCCGTACCCGTCGGTCGGCGCGACGGAGCAGGTGCTCCTGACGGCCGTGCTCGCGGAGGGCGTGACCGAGCTGTCCAACGCGGCGGTCGAGCCGGAGATCGAGGACCTCATCTGCGTCCTGCAGAAGATGGGCGCGATCATCGCCATGGACACCGACCGGACGATCCGGGTCACGGGTGTCGACGTCCTCGGCGGTTACACCCACCGGGCCCTCTCGGACCGCCTGGAGGCCGCCTCGTGGGCGTCCGCCGCGCTGGCGACCGAGGGCAACATCTACGTCCGCGGCGCCCAGCAGCGCTCGATGATGACGTTCCTGAACACCTACCGGAAGGTCGGCGGCGCCTTCGAGATCGACGACGAGGGCATCCGCTTCTGGCACCCCGGCGGCTCGCTCAAGTCCATCGCGCTCGAAACGGACGTCCACCCGGGCTTCCAGACGGACTGGCAGCAGCCGCTGGTCGTCGCCCTCACGCAGGCCACCGGGCTCTCCATCGTCCACGAGACGGTGTACGAGTCCCGGCTCGGCTTCACCTCCGCGCTCAACCAGATGGGTGCGCACATCCAGCTGTACCGGGAGTGCCTGGGCGGCTCGGACTGCCGCTTCGGTCAGCGCAACTTCCTGCACTCGGCGGTCGTGAGCGGCCCCACGAAGCTCCAGGGCGCCGATCTGGTCATCCCGGACCTGCGGGGCGGGTTCTCGTACCTGATCGCGGCGCTCGCGGCGCAGGGCACGTCCCGTGTCCACGGCATCGACCTCATCAACCGGGGCTACGAGAACTTCATGGAGAAGCTGGAGAGCCTCGGCGCGAAGGTCGAACTCCCCAACGGCTCCCTGGTCTAGCCCCGGCCCGCAGACGAGAGCGGGGTCGCTGGGGCTCCGCCCCAGACCCCGTTCGCGCCTGAAGGGCGCTCGTCCT
>NZ_JBEZKW010000121.1:0-6333 GCF_040651795.1 Streptomyces sp. NPDC048361 | reverse complement strand
GCCCCTCGGACCTCGAACGGCTCCAGGGCGCGCGGCCCACCGGACCCTGAGGGCTCCAGGGCGCGCGGCCCACCGGACCCTGAGGGCTCCAGGGCGCGCGACCCACCGGACCCTGAGGGCTCCAGGGCGCGCGGCCCACCGGACCCTGAGGGCTCCAGGGCGCGCGGCCCACCGGACCCTGAGCCGCACAGAACCGGCACCCAGCGGCACACGGCCGTCTCCTGAGCCGTACTGAGCCGTCACCCTGCGCCAGGACACGACCGTCGCCTCGCGCGGGGCGCGCCGGGGTGCGCGCCGGCACGCCGCGCCCGTGCTGCTTCGCGCCGGGTTCCCCGCCGTATGGCCCGGGGAGGATGTTCGGGGATCCGGGGGGGGCCACATCGCCCCAGCCCGAGGATGCGGACTCGTTCTGGAGGTGCCCCACCGTGAGCACGACGCTTCCCTCGCGTAAGGGAAAGGCGCCGGGCCGCTGGCCACTGCTCGGCCATGCCTGGCAACTCCACTCACGCCCCCTGGAGTTCCTGTCCTCACTGCCCGCCCATGGGGATCTCGTCCGCATCGGCATGGGGCCCTGGCCCGCGTACGTGGTGTGTGAACCGGACGCCGCGCACCGCATGCTCACCGATTCCCGCACCTTCGACAAGGGTGGCCCGTTCTTCGACAAGGCCCGTGTGCTCTTCGGCAGCAGCCTGCCCATGTCGGGCTGGCAGGAGCACCGGTGGCAGCGCCGTCAGATGCAGCCGGCCTTCCAGAGCGACCGGATCGAGAAGTACGCCACCGTCATGGGCGAGGAGGTCGACCGCATGACCTCCCGCTGGCGCCCGGGCATGCGGCTGGACGTCACCGCCGCACTGACCAGGCTCACCCTGCGGATCGTGACCCGCAGCGTGCTCGCCGCCGAGGCCCAGGACGCGGCCGTGGCGGAGGTGCAGGAGAGCCTGCACACCGTCATCGACGGCATCTACCAGCGCGTGATGCTGCCCCTCGGTCCGCTCTACCGGCTGCCCACGCCCGCCAACCGCCGCTACCGGCGCGCCTGCGTCCGGCTGCACGCGGCCATCGACGGCATCATCGCGGCACGCCGCGCGGCGCCGGGCGGTGCGGACCTGGTGTCCATGCTCCTTGCGGCGCACAACGACGACACCGGGGAAGCCATGTCGGACGTGGACATCCGCGACCAGCTCATGGTCATGATCGGCGCCGGGTTCGAGACGACCGCCAACAGTCTGGCCTTCGCCCTGTGGCTGCTCAGCCAACATCCCGAGGTCGCGGCCCAGGTGTACTCCGAGGCGGACGGTGCCCTGGGCGGCCGTACCGCCACGACGTCCGATCTCGACGCGCTGCCCTGCACCCGGCGCGTCGTCAACGAGGTCCTGCGGCTGTATCCGGCGGGCTGGTTCTTCACCCGCGTCACGACCGCCGACACCACGCTCGCCGGACAGCACCTGCCCAAGGGCACGGCTCTGCTCTACAGCGCATACCTGTTGCAGCACCGGCCCGAGCTGTTTCCCGACCCGGACCGATTCGACCCCGACCGCTGGATCCGGCAGAGCGCCGAGACCCTGCCGCGGGGCGCCCATGTGCCGTTCGGGGGCGGCAACCGCAAATGCATCGGCGATCAGTTCGCCCTGATCGAGATGACACTTGCGCTGGCGACGGTGTGTTCCCGCTGGGAACTGCGTCCCGACCCCGGCGCCACCATGACCGTCCAGGTGCGCGGCACCCTGGGTCCCGGGCCGCTGATGATGACCTGCCGGCCCCGCGGCAAGGCGGCCGAGGACTGAACCGGTGCGGGCCCCGACCCGACGGTGGAACCGCCCCCGGCCTTCCTCCGTCTTCCGGCGTGTGATCACCGCGCGCAGGGTCCATCAGGAGCCCGGGCCTGTGGTTGCGGGAGGCGAGGCAGCGGGTGTCCGTGCGGGGAGCGGTGAGCAGCGGCCGGGCGGAATCCGGGACGCCCGAGGACGCGTACGGGCACACCATGTCGTTCGCGGCGCTGGCGCAGGCGCCCAACAGGCGGCTCACCGAGGCGTGGCTCCTGTGCTTCGTCGTGCTGATCACGCTGGGCGGTGACGCGGCCACCGGCCTGTCGATGCACGGCCGGCTGCCCGGAGGGTTCACCACGTTCGCCGCCACGATGGGTGGGGTCGCGTCGGCCGCTCATCTCGCGGTACGGCGCTGGGCGGCGCGGGCCGATCCGTTGCTCCTGCCGCTCGCCCTGCTCCTCACCGGCCTGGGGCTGGTCCTCATGCGCCGCCTGGACATCACCTATGTGGCCGAGCCACGCCTGCACATGACGCCGGCGGGCGACGGACAGCTGATGTGGACGGTCATCGGGGTGGCCGCGTGTGCGGGTGTGCTTCTCGTTCTGCGCGATCACCGGTGGCTCCAGCGGTACATCTACCTGATGATGACGGTCGCGCTGGTGCTCCTGATGGCTCCGGCGTTCTCCAGTGCCGACCAGTTCGGGGCCAAGCGCTGGATCATGCTGGGGCCGCTGTCCGTGCAGCCGGGCGAGTTCGTCAAGATCATGATCGCGGTGTTCTTCGCGGGCTATCTGACCGTCAACCGGGACGCGCTGGCCCTCTCCGGCCGCCGCTTCCTCGGCGTGCGGCTGCCGCCCGGCCGGCAGTTGGGGCCGATCGCCGCGATATGGATGCTCAGCCTTCTGGTGCTGATCTTCGAGCGGGACCTCGGCACATCACTGATCTTCTTCGGCCTCTTCGTGATCATGTTGTACATGGCCACGGAACGCACGAGTTGGGTGGTGTGCGGCCTGCTGATGGCCGTGGTCGGCGCCATGGTGGTCGGCTCGATCGAGCCACATGTGCACGGCCGGGTGGTGGCGTGGCAGCACCCGATGGACGCCTTCACGGAGGCGGGCCGCGCTGCGGGGGTGTCCAACCAGCTGGGGCAGGCGCTTTTCAGCTTCGGCAGCGGCGGCATCACCGGCAGCGGTCTGGGCCAGGGGCACCCGGAGCTCGTCGGCTTCGCGGGGAACAGCGACTTCATCCTGACCACCGTCGGCGAAGAGCTGGGGCTCACGGGGGTGATGGCGGTCCTGGTCCTGTACGGGCTGCTCGCTCAACGCGCTTTCCACACCGCCCTGTTGGCCCGCGACCCCTTCGGAAAGCTCCTCGCCACCGGGCTTGCCGGCGCCCTGGTGCTCCAGGTGTTCGTGGTCACGGGCGGGGTCACGGGTTTGATCCCGCTCACCGGCAAGGCGCTGCCGTTCCTCGCCAAGGGCGGCTCGTCGATGGTCGCCAACTGGCTGATGGTGGCGCTCCTGATCCGCATCAGTGACACCGCGCAGCGACGCCGTGAACCCGCTTCGCCGCACGGCGCCCCGGACCTGATGCACACCCCTGGCCGCGGGATGTTCTCGCGGGCGGGGTGAGTCGGCGCGCACGCGCGGAACCGAGAGGTCTCCCTGCCGCGTCCACCTCTGTGGTCATGCGCTGTGGACATGACATCCCGCACTCCCAGGAAGAGACGAAACCATGGTCTACCCGGGCAGCACGCCTCCCCCTGCCGCGCCCCGCAGACGTCGGGGCTGCCTCCCCGCCCTGGTGATACTCGCCGTGCTTCTGGGCCTCGGCTACGGCGCGTCCAAGCTCTTCGGCGACGGCCATGGAACGTCCTCGTCGTCGGCGTCCTCTTCGTCCTCAGCCTCACACAAGAACGGTGAGTGGAAGGTGGGCGACTGCGGCGGTCCCGACCCCGACGACGCCCCGAACGGCTACACGGCGTTCGACTGCGGCGACAAGGGGGCGACCTTCAAGGCACTCGACGTACAGGCCGCGAGCTTCTTGCCCGACGCCATCCAGTGCCCGGCCGGTACGGATCTCATCATCCAGGTGAGCGTCAGCTACGGATCCAAGAAGAGCTCGGGCGGTGGCATCCCCAGCAAGACGGTCTGCGGACGCAACCTCTCCTCCTCCCACCCCGGGGACGCGGGAGCGGGCGGCGGCCAGTTGGTGAAGGGTGACTGCATCACGTCCACGGCGAAGGAAGTGCCCTGCGCCTCCTCGGGGTCGGACGCGTACACCGTGCTCGACCTGGTGAAGGAGACGACGCAGTGTCCGTCCGGAACCACTGAGCCCATGCGCCTGACCATGGCCATCGGCCGGCCCTACGACGTCATCTGCGCCGCGAAGAAATAGCGGTGTCGCACCGCGCGAACGGAGCCGGCCGGCGCCGGCTCCACGTGCTCCCGTTCAGTTGAGTTCAGTGCGGTCCAGCCAGGTTCGGTGAGGTTCGGTGAAGGCTCACAGCGTCAGCCGGGCCGCCTCACTGCTCAGCCTCGGCGCGGGAAGCGCGTGCTCGCGGCGGAGCGCCGCGGCCGGGGGCGGCACCGGGCCGCTGCGGGCCACCGAGGTGATCAGCTCCCGCAGCTGCTCCACATAGCAGTGGATGTTCTTCTGTGCGATCGCCGTGTCCGGGTAGCGGATGGCCAGTTGCAGCCCGCCGTGCAGGCGGGTGAACCACGCGCACACCTGGTCCCCGTAGGACACCCGCAGCATGGCGTACGCCTTCTGTTGGTCCCACTGGCGCGCCCCGGGGATGTCCCGCGCGTCGACGAACGAGACGATCGAGTAGAGGTCCGGCGAGGTGGGCCGGAAGTCGGAGCCGAGCAGCCGCAGCACGCGGGCGATCGGCAGATGTGCGAGGGACTTGTTGGCGCGCAGCGCGGCACGGACCATCGTCAGCGCGTCGTCGAAGCCCAGGGCCTGCGCGACGGGGATCTCGATCGGTGCGCCGCCGACGTACCACCCCACCGACTCCGCCCACCGGGACTTCGCCCGGGTGTGGAGGGGCACCACCGTGCGGTAGACCGGCTCGCCGCCGATGTTGTGCACGATGAGGCTGGTGGCCGCAAGGACCCCCACCTGACCGCCGCCGTAGGGGCGGCAGTACGCCGAGAAGGCCGCGGCATCGGCGTCGTCCACGAGCATCTCGTACAGGAGCTTCTGCTCCGGCAGCCGGCCGCCCGGTTCCAGGCCCAGGTCGACCGGGAAGGCGGGCAGTCTGCCGTCGCAGCGGGCGATGAACTCCCGCCAGCGCGCCACGATCGCGTGGGTGTCGTCGACCTGGTCCGCGCTGGCCCGCTCGATCTCGCAGAAGTCGACATAGCTGCCGACCGGAGCCGGCTCTTCGGCACCCGCGCCGCCGCGGGCCGAGTAGAGCTCGGAGATCTCGGAGGGGATGCGCTGGAGCGAGTACGCGTCGACGTTGCTGTGGTCGAACGCCATGTACACGCTGGTGCAGTCGTCCCTGACCACCGCCGTGTACAGGAAGTTGGGCCACCCCAGGGCGTCCGCGGCCACATCGAAACGGTCCTGGAGGTGGAGGCTCAGCTCCTGCGCGTCGGGGAAGTCGCCGACCACCTCGCGCCGGAGCGCCACGGCGTCGGACGCGGCCGTGAAGCGGCGCATCTCGTCACCGACCCAGCGGAAGCCGCTGCGCAGCGTCTCGTGCCGCAGGGTCCAGGTCCGCAGCGCCGCTTCGAGCCGGTCGAGGTCGACGGGCCCAGCGATGTCGAACGCCGCGCCGAGCCAAGTCGGCACGAACAGGCCGTCCTCCCGCACCGAGCGGGCCGTGCGGATGTGGGACTCCTGCACATAGGCGGGCGGACGGGAATCATCGGGCTGACTGGTCGCGGCCTCGACCATGAGGGGGTCCAAAGTCCATTCGACCAGCCGTCCGGGACGGACCTCGCAGCCGTGAACGTCGGTAATTCGCACGGGAGTCTTCCATTCACACACGGTCGGGGAACACGGGCAAACTGCAGGCAGCAGAGGGTTGGAGCCGCCCGCGGGCATGGCCGACGGAGCCGGCCGTCCGGAGCGCCTTGCGTCCGGCCGGACAGGGGGAGCGGGCCGGCCGGGCCCGTACGGTCGGGTACTCCCGAGGGCGCCCGGCGGAGGATCGGTTCAGCACGTCGGCGCCGGGGTCCGCCCCCAGGGAGCCGGTCAACTCCTGTGTGCCCGGCGGCGGTGCGGCCATGTGACGGGGCGGCCGCCGGCGTGCAGGGACCCCAACGCCCCGGTGCGGGGCGTCCGTTCGCGGTCCCTCGATGCGAAGGCCGGCGTCCGGGCGCCTCAACTCAGGAAATACGGTCATGCGGTGACCAACGCGCCGGGAGCGCTCTCGGGCACGCTGGACCACCCCAACGAGTAGCACGCGCCGAACTCCGTACGTCACACGGTGCGCGCGAAGGCAGGCGGGGGGGGGGGGGCCACCCCCCCCCCCCCCCCCCCCCCGGCCCCCCCCCCCCCCCCCCCCCCGGCGGAGGGGGGGGGGGGGACGGAGTGGGGGGGGGGGGGGGTTGAA
>NZ_JBEZKW010000120.1:0-6711 GCF_040651795.1 Streptomyces sp. NPDC048361 | reverse complement strand
GTGCGGGGGGGGGGGGCCCGGGCCGCGCGCGGGCCCCGGGGGGCGAGAAGCCCCGGCCCCCCGCTGTCGGGGGGGGTGGTCGCGGGGCGCCCCCGGGCCCGGGCCAGGCGGGGGGAGGCCTGGCCCTGACGGGGCATACGTACCGGATGCCCGCGTCGCGTACCTCCATGCGTGTGACCTGCGTTACGGTGCGCGAGCCCTGCGGCCTCAACGCCGCAACGTGCCCCATGACGTCACGCGCCCCGCGCCTGCTCGAAGCGTGCGCGGCCCTCGGCTAGGTCCACGATCGGCTCGGGGTAGTCGAGCGCCGCCCGGTCCGCCTCGCCCAGTTTCCACGGCTCATGGATGAACTTACGCTCCACGTCGGCGAGTTCGGGCACCCAGCGGCGTACGTACGCGCCGTCCGGATCGAAGCGCTTGCCCTGGACCACCGGATTGAGGACCCGGTTGGGCCGGGTGTCGGTGCCGGTTCCGGCCACCCACTGCCAGTTGAGCTGGTTGTTGGCGAGGTCGCCGTCGACCAGCAGCCGCAGGAAGTGGCGGGCGCCGATCCGCCAGTCCGTGTAGAGCGTCTTGGTGAGGAAGCTCCCCACCAGCATGCGGCCCCGGTTGTGCATCCATCCCTCATGCGCGAGCTGCCGCATCGCCGCGTCCACCAGGGGGTATCCGGTGTGTCCCCGCCGCCAGGAGTCGATCTCCCGCTCGTCGGAGCGCCAGCGGTCGCCGCGGGCACGGTAGTCCTCGCCCGCCGCCCGCGGACGGGCCGCGAGCACCTGATGGTGGAAGTCCCGCCACGCCAGCTGCCTGATGAAGGCCTCCGCGCCCGAGGACCCCTCACGCCGCGCCAGGTGGACCAGCTCGGTCGCGGAGAGCGCGCCGAAGTGGAGGAAGGGGGAGAGGCGTGACGTGGCGTCGCCCGCGAGATCGTCATGCCCGTCCTCGTACGCGGCGACGCCGCCGGAGAGCCACTGCCGCATCCGCTTCCTGCCCGCCGTCTCGCCGCCCTCCATGACGCCCGGCGACACTCCGTCCGTGGCGGATCGCGGCAGGGTGCCGGCCGCGATCCGGGGCACGGAGACCGTGCGCGGAGTCGGGGCCACCTCCCGCAGACCCGAGCCGGCCCAGCGCCGGAAGTACGGGGTGAACACCGTGTAGTGGTCGTTGCCCGACGGGGTGACATCGCCCGGCGGGAGCACCGTCACCACCGCGTCGTGCACGGACAGGGCGCAGCCGATCGCGTCGAGCGCGGTGCGCAGCCGCTCCTCGCGCCGCGCGGCGTACCGGCTCACACCGCCCGCGACGTGCACGCGCTCCGCCCGTACCGACGTCACGACGGAACAGACCTCCGCCACTACGTCGCCGGAGCGGACCACCAGATGCCCGCCGCGCTCGCGCAGCCCGGCGTCCAGATCGGCCAGGCAGTCGGCGAGGAACGCCCGGCGGTTGGGGGCGTCGAAACCGGCCGCCCGCACCCCGTCGTCGTCCACGAACAGCGGGACGACCCGGTCGGCCTCGCGCACCGCGGCGGACAGCACCGGGTTGTCGTGCAACCGCAGATCGGACGTGAACAGGACTACGGACACGGACACGGGACGGGCTCCTCGGGGTGGGGGTGGATGGGGGATGGGGTGGATCGGGGGCGGGTGGACCGGTGGCTGGGGTGGGCTGGGGCTGGGTGGATCGGTGGCTGCGGGGGACCGGGACCGGGTGGACCGGGGATGTGCTTCGGCGACGCGGCCCGGGCGATCGGGCCGGGCTCGGCCCGATCGGGCCGGGGTTGGAGGAAGGGCGCGCGCCGATGGCCCGATCCTCCTGGACGCGGACCGCCCCACGGCTCATTCGCCGCGGGCGTGGCGAAGGTTTGGTCCGCTCTCCGCACGAGCGCTCCGGTTGGGTGCTATGTGACCGTTTGGGCTCGGCGCACCGGGATACCCGGCGCGAGAGTGGCCTTCGGCGCGCGTGGCCGCGGAAGGCATGCCCGGACCGCGGGGGCCCGCGTCCCCGGCCCCGCCCATCGCACCCGCCAACCGGTCCGCCCGCGGGCCGTCGAACGCAAGGAGTGACATGCAACGCGAAGCCGCGCTGGAACTCGCCGACCTGGGGCAGCAGCTGAGGGTGGACGCCGTGCGCGCGGCCGCCGCGGCGAACTCCGGCCATCCCACGTCGTCCATGTCCGCAGCCGACCTGGCGGCGGTCCTGCTCGCCCGGCATCTGCGCTACGACTTCGACCGGCCCGAGCACCCCGGCAACGACCGGTTCATCCTCTCCAAGGGCCACGCCTCCCCGCTCCTGTACGCGATGTACCGGGCGGCGGGTGTCATCGACGACGAGGAGCTGCTGACCTTCCGCCGCCGCGACAGCCGCATGGAGGGCCACCCCACCCCCCGCATTCCCTGGGTGGACGTCGCCACGGGCTCGCTGGGCCAGGGCCTGCCGGTCGGCGTCGGCATGGCGCTCGCGGGCAAGCGGCTCGAACACGCCCCGTACCGGGTGTGGGTGCTGTCCGGCGACAGCGAGATGGCGGAGGGCTCCGTCTGGGAGGCCGCCGAGCACGCGGCGTACGAGAGCCTCGACAACCTCACGCTGATCGTCGACGTGAACCGGCTCGGCCAGCGCGGCCCCACTCGGCACGGCTGGGACCTCGACGCGTACGCACGCCGGCTGAAGGCGTTCGGCTGGCACACCATCGAGATCGACGGCCACGACATCGACGCGGTGGACGCGGCGTTCTCCGAGGCAGCGGCCACGACGTCACAGCCCACCGCCATCATCGCCCACACCCTCAAGGGCCGCGGGGTCAAGGAGGTCGAGGACCGCGAAGGGCACCATGGAAAACCACTGCCCGACGCCGACGCCGCCATCGAAGAGCTCGGCGGCCCCCGCTTCGTCCGCGTCGAGGTCTCCTCGCCGCCCTCCGCCCCCGCCCGGCGCGACTCCGGCACCGGCCACCTCGACCTGCCGCGTTTCGACGTCGGCGACTCGGTGGCCACCCGCGACGCGTTCGGCCAGGCGCTCGCCGCGCTCGGCTCCGCGCGGGAGGACGTGGTCGCCCTCGACGGCGAGGTCGGCGACTCCACGCGTACGGAGTTCTTCGGCAAGGCCCACCCCGAGCGGTACTTCGAGTGCTACATCGCCGAGCAGCAGCTCGTCGCGGCCGCCGTCGGTTTCCAGACCAGGGGCTATGTCCCCTACGCCTCGACGTTCGCCGCGTTCCTGACCCGCGCCCACGACTTCGTACGCATGGCCGCGGTCAGCCAGGCAGGGATCAACCTCGTCGGTTCGCACGCCGGGGTCTCCATCGGCCAGGACGGCCCGTCGCAGATGGGCCTCGAAGACCTCGCGATGTTCCGCTCGGTGCACGGCAGCACGGTGCTCTACCCGTGCGACGCCAACCAGACGGCGCAGCTCGTCGCCGCAATGGCCGACCTGCCCGGAGTGCGCTACCTGCGCACCGGCCGGGGCGAGGCCCCCGTCATCTACGGCCCCGACGAGCAGTTCGCGCCCGGCGGGTCCAAGGTGCTGCGCTCGGGCGACCAGGACCGGGTGACCGTCGTGGCCGCAGGCGTCACCGTCCACGAAGCGCTGCGCGCGGGCGAGCTCCTCGAACGGGAGGGAATCGCCGTGCGCGTCATCGACCTCTACTCGGTGAAGCCCGTCGACACCGAGACCCTCCAGGCAGCCGCGGAGGCGACCGGCTGCCTCGTCACGGTGGAGGACCACCGCCTGCAGGGCGGGATCGGCGACGCGGTGGCCGAGGCGTTCGCCGACGGCCGCCCCGTGCCGCGCCTGGTGCGGCTCGGCGTACAGACCATGCCCGCCTCGGCGAGCCCCGAGGAACAGCTGCGCCTCGCCGGGATCGACGCCGAGTCGATCGCGGCGGCCGTACGGCTCCTCGTGGAGCGCGTCGTCGTGCCCTGAGCGGGCCGGGCGCAGGGAAGCCGACGCGGCCCGCGCAACACCGGTGGCACACCGGATGCCGCGATGTCCGGACCCTGAATGCCACCGTGTACCCCGTCGACAGCGTGCCCAGGTGCCCGGCGCAGGAGCCGGGCACCGCCGGGGCGCGCGAGCACAGAAAGCGGGTGTCCGGTGGCTTCAGGAGACGAGACGGAACACGACGCGGGCCGGCCGCAGATGTGTCTGGTGACCGGGGCCACGGGATACATCGGCGGGCGCCTCGTGCCGCAGCTCCTGAAGGCCGGACACCGGGTGCGCTGCCTCGCGCGCTCCCCCGAGAAGCTGCGCGACCAGCCCTGGGCCGACCGCGTCGAGGTGGTACGGGGCGATGTCACCGACCCCGTATCCGTGGCCGGCGCGCTGCGCGGCGTCGACATCGCGTACTACCTGGTGCACGCGCTCGGCACCGGGTCCGGCTTCGAGAAGACCGACCGCGAGGCCGCCCACACCTTCGCCGACGGGGCGGCCGAGGCCGGGGTCCGCCGGATCGTCTACCTCGGCGGGCTCACCCCGGTGAACGTGCCGGTGCGAGACCTGTCGCCGCACCTGCGCTCGCGCGCCGAAGTGGGCGATATCTTCCTGGCCGGAGCGGTACCCGCCACCGTGCTGCGCGCCGCCGTCGTCATCGGCTCCGGCTCCGCCTCGTTCGAAATGCTGCGCTACCTGACCGAGCGCCTGCCGGTCATGGTCACCCCCAGCTGGGTCGGCACCCGCATCCAGCCCATCGCCATCCGCGACGTGCTGCGCTACCTCGTCGCGAGCGCCCGCATGCCCCGTGAGGTCGACCGGGCCTTCGACGTCGGGGGACCCGACATCATGACCTACCGCGCGATGATGGAGCGGTACGCCAAGGCCGCCGGCCTGCCCCACCGCCTCATCCTGCCGGTCCCGATGCTCAGCCCGCGGCTCTCCAGCCACTGGATCGGCCTCGTCACTCCGGTGCCCCGCGCCATCGCCCGGCCGCTCGCCGAGTCCCTGCGCCACGAAGTGGTCTGCCGCGAACACGACATCGCGCGGTACGTGCCCGACGAGGCGGGCGCGCCGCTCAGCTTCGACGACGCACTCGAACTGGCTCTGCGGCGCGTCCGCGAGGCACAGGTCGACACGCGCTGGTCCAACGCCTCCGTGCCGGGCGCGCCCAGCGACCCGCTGCCCACCGACCCGGACTGGGCGGGCGGCAGTCTCTACACCGACGAGCGGGAACGCACGGTGGACGCGCCGCCCGCCGTCCTGTGGCGCGTGGTCGAGGGCATCGGCGGCGAGAACGGCTGGTACTCCTTCCCGCTGGCCTGGGCGATCCGGGGCTGGCTCGACCGACTGGCCGGCGGGGTGGGCCTGCGCCGCGGCCGCCGCGACGCCCACCGGCTGCGGGTCGGGGACTCGCTCGACTTCTGGCGCGTCGAAGAGGTCGTCCCCGGCCGGCTCCTGCGCCTGCGGGCCGAGATGCGGCTGCCGGGCCTCGCCTGGCTGGAGATGCGGACGGAACCCGACGCGCACGGACGCAGTCACTACCGGCAGAAGGCGATCTTCCATCCGCGCGGGCTGCTCGGCCACGCCTACTGGTGGAGCGTCTCCCCGTTCCACGCGATCGTCTTCGGCGGCATGGCCCGCAACATGGCCAAGGCCGCGGAGGCACAGCCCGACCCGGGGTCGGCGACGCCCGCGTAACGAGCACTCCGTACGCGGCGGAACGGGCCCGCCGCCGGGCCGGGCCGCAGCCGGACGTGGGGTGTACATGTTCGGTCACCGCGATTGCGGGCAGGAGCCCAGTACACAGAAACCGAGACATACGGACACCGCGACCACCGACCACGAGCCCGATCATCTGGGGGTATCGCATATGGCTCGCCCACCTGCCACCACCGGTACCGGCCCTCCGCCGGGTCTCACCCCATCCGTCACCGGGCCCGGGACGGCCGCCCAGGCACGCGACACCGCTCGCGCGTTCCTCGCCGGACTCGTGCCCCGGCCGTCGAACGAGAGCATCGAGAACGTCCTGCTCATCGTCTCCGAACTCGTCACCAACGCCCTGCGTCACGCGGGCGGAGCCACCTCCCTGGATCTGGCCGCCGACCCGGGCACGCTGCGCATCAGCGTCCGCGACCCCAGCCCCGTACCGCCGCGGGAGCGCGCTCCGGATCTGCGCGGCTACGAGGGCGGATTCGGCTGGCTCCTCGTCCGCTACCTCGCCAAGAGCGTGGCCGTCACCCCGGCGGCCGACGGCGGCAAGAACGTCTGCGTCGCCCTTCCGCGCTGAAGCCGTCCTGCCTCGCGCACACCGTCGTTCCGGGCCGAATGCGCCGTGCGAGCGCCGGTCCCGGAGCGCCCGCTTCGACCAGTTGGGGGTCGGCGCGCATGTTCTGGTGTGCCGGGGGCAGGCGCTTGCTTCGACGGACAAAGTTTGGCGACTAGGGAGGTTGTCCCCATGGCAGCGGCGCAAGCGACGGTACGCGAGCGGACGGACCGGCCGGCGGCCAAGACCATGGACCCCGGCGTGGGGGAGCTGCCGTGGGTCGAGGACGCGGGGAAGGTGGCGCCGAAGGACGCCCGTGAGCTGTCGAAGGTGTTCTTCGAGCGGCTCCAGTTGCTCGAAGAGGGCACCGCTGAATACCAGTACGCGCGCAACACGCTCATCGAGATGAACCTGTCGCTGGTGCGGTTCGCGGCCGGCCGCTTCCGTAACCGGGGCAGCGGCGAGATGGAAGACGTGATCCAGGTCGGCACGATCGGCCTGATCAAGGCGATCGACCGGTT
>NZ_JBEZKW010000119.1:0-7036 GCF_040651795.1 Streptomyces sp. NPDC048361 | reverse complement strand
GGCGATACTGGGTTCGAACCAGTGACCTCTTCGGTGTGAACGAAGCGCTCTCCCACTGAGCTAATCGCCCGGGCGCACCCCAAACATTACCGCATGTCAGCGGGGTCTTTGACCACGCTCGGAGCACGTGCGGACCACGCTCGGTCAGTGGTTGATCTTCCATGGCGGCACGAAGCCGAACGTCCGGAGATAGATCCCCACGAGCGCGCCGACGGCGATCAGGCCGACCGTGGTCAGGATGATGTTGCGCCGCCGCACCTGCGGATCGAGCGCCTTCTGCGTGGCCTCCGTGACCCTGCGCTTGGTCCAGCGGAGGACGAGCTGGGCCCAGACGAATTCGGTCGCCCAGATCGCCATGCCGCCGAAGATCACCAGCCAGCCGGGGCCCGGCAGCGGCAGCATGACCACGCCGCCGGCCACGACCGCGAGGCCGACCACGAAAACACCGACCTGCCAGCTCAGGTGGAGCGGCCTGGACGCCTTGATGAACGCCGGCGCACGCGATCCGAGCGCCACCCCGCCCCGCTCGTCACTCCCCGTATCCATGCACCCCAACCTACCGGACCGGCGTCTGAAAACGGGTTCACCGAAATGGACCTATCACCCAAAGTAATAGTCCGCCGTACGAGCTACGTGAACCCCTTCAAAACGGTCAGAGGGGTTTACAACGGCACCGTAGGTGGCATGTCGATTTCGCCGACGTGCGAATCCCCGAGCGCACACTGAGCGAAAGGCCCTGGCGCTTATGAACACCACGGTCAGCTGCGAGCTGCACCTGCGCCTCGTTGTGTCGAGCGAGTCCTCACTGCCTGTACCCGCGGGCCTGCGGTATGACACGGCCGATCCCTATGCCGTGCACGCCACCTTCCACACCGGAGCCGAGGAAACCGTCGAGTGGGTTTTCGCTCGCGATCTCCTCGCCGAGGGCCTGCACCGGCCCACCGGAACCGGCGACGTCAGAGTCTGGCCGTCACGCAGTCACGGTCAGGGTGTCGTCTGTATCGCCCTGAGCTCGCCGGAAGGAGAAGCCCTTCTCGAAGCCCCGGCGCGGGCCCTGGAGTCGTTCCTGAAGCGGACCGACGCCGCGGTTCCGCCCGGCACCGAGCATCGTCACTTCGATCTCGACACGGAACTCTCGCACATCCTGGCCGAGAACAACTGAGGCCAGGCAGAGAGCCGCACGGCGCCGTCCGACTCGGGGCGACGGCGCCGCGCGGACACCCAAGGAGCGGCACCCACCGGCGCCGTCCCCCACGAAGCCGTCGTGGAGGACGGCGCCGGTGCGCGTACAGCACGAGCCGCTAGAGTCGGCCAGCATCCGACGGGCGCCGCCCGCCGCAGGCCAGGGAGCGAATCGTGCTGATCCCTCACGACACCCGGATCGCGCTCGACATGGTGGTCGATCTGGTGAACACCGCGCCGGAGAGCGAGGCGACCGACCTCCTCGCCGACGTGGACGCGCTGTACGGCTTCGTCCAGGACCACGACATCAGCGGGGTCGAGCGGCTCTCCCCCGGTGATCTGCTGGGCGTCCACGGGGTGCGCGGCAGGTTCGCGGAGATCTTCGCGGCGCCCGACGCCCGTGCCGCGGCCGAACTCGTCAACCAGCTGGTCGCGGCCGCCGGCACCACCCCGCAGCTGACCGACCACGACGGCTACGACTGGCACGTGCACTACTTCGCGCCCGGCGCCTCGGTCGCCGACCACCTGGCGGCCGACGGCGGCATGGCCCTCGCCTTCTTCATCGTCACCGGCGAACTGGAGCGGCTGCGCCGGTGCGAGGCGCCGGACTGCGGGCGGGCGTTCGTGGACTTCTCGCGCAACCGCTCCCGCCGTTACTGCTCCAGCCGCACCTGCGGAAACCGTCTGCACGTGGCCGCCTACCGCGCCCGGCGCAAGGAGGCGGCGGGCTGACCGCGCCGGGCACCGCGTACGGAGGGCCTATCGGGGCGTTCCGGCAACGCCGCGAGGTGCCGTGCCAGACGCCCCGCCCCGGCCATGATCCGCCAGACACCCCTCAGAGCAGGAACAGATCGTGCAGGGCGGCCATGAGGAGCAGAGAGCCGATCACCCCCAGGAAGATCATCAGGGGCGGCTGCGAGAGCGCGAAGAGGCAGCCCCGGGCCTGGGGGGCGGGCTCGCTCGGCTCGTCGGTCGGTGCAGGGACGGCGCCCTGGGAAGTGTCCAGCATCTCGGGGCGATGATGACGCAGCCCCGCCGCATGGATATACCAACCCATCCATAATGACCGGGAGTTCACTCGATCTTGCAGCGCGTACGAAAACGGCCGCGCGCGATTGTGAGCGGCCTCACGAGGCGGCCGGAGCTCCGGCCGGAACACCGGAGCCGGGCAGGGGCGAGCCGCGGGGAGCTCAGATGCCGTGCTTCTTCAAGATGGCCTCGATGTCGCTGAAGTCATCGCTCGCGGCCGGCTTGCCCTGCGGCGTGGCCTGTGGCCTGGCCGTGGGCCCTGCCGTTGTGGCGCGGCCCGCGCCGAGCGAGGGAGCGGACGCCGCGGGTGCCACCGCGTCACGCCGGTCCGCGGCCGCGGCGGCCTTGCGCTCCTTGCGGGTGCCGCCGCCGCGCCGCTCCACGGCCCGCGTGAGCAGGAACAGCACCCAGGCGACGCCGAGCAGACCGAAGCCGAGCCACACACTCGGCTTGAAGACAATGCCGGACACCCACTGCACGACACCCGTCATGACGAGGCCGACCGGGACCAGTGAATAGGCGGCGATACGCGTAGCCGCGAGGAAGCGCTTGCGGTACGCCGTGACGGCGGCGATGCCCAGTCCGGCCGCGGAAACGGCGGAGCAGACGGTTTCGGCGAGCATCCGGTTCCTCCAGGCGTGGGCGGGTGTGGCTTCTTCCATCCTGCACCGGACCCAGCCCACGCGGCCACGCCCGGCGGCGACCTCAGGGAGATCTCCGGGGCGGGATCCTCCCCAGGTCCCGGTTGCTGGGAGACTGGCCCCATGAGCGACACCACCCCCTCCGGCACCGCCGGCACCGCCGTCCTCGACGTGTGGTGCGAGCTGCAGTGCCCCGACTGCGCCACCGCACTCGACGACATCCGCGCCCTGCGCGCCCGCTACGGCGACCGGCTTTCCATCCGGCTGCGGCACTTCCCGCTGGAGAAGCACAAGCACGCCTTCGCCGCGGCCCAGGCCGCCGAGGAGGCCTTCGAGCAGGGTCAGGGCTGGCCGTATGTGGAGGCCGTCCTCGCCCGCACCGGGCGTCTCGCCGAGGAGGGCGAGTCGGTCCTGGTACGGACGGCGGCCGAACTCGGCCTGGACGCCGATGAGTTCGACACCTCCCTCATCGACGGACGGCACATGCTGATCGTCGACGCGGACCAGGCCGAGGGCAAGGCGATCGGCGTGACGGGCACACCGACCTACGTCGTCGGCGACGAGCGCCTCGACGGCGGCACGAGCCAGGAGGGGCTGCGCGAGCGCGTCGAGGAGCTTGTGGACCGCCTGCTCGCCCCGTAGTCCCCGAGCTCACCACAAGAGTCCCCGAGCTCGTCACAAGACCGGCGCAGATCACCGGCGCCGATCACCACCGCAGATCACCCGGGCGGAGACACGGCAGATCACTGGGGCGGGGTCACAGGAGCGGCGTCACAGCAGGTCCTTGAACAGGTGGCGGCGGGTGGTGCGGTAGCCGAGCGATTCGTAGAGGCGCAGCGCCGGGGTGTTGGCCGCGAAGACGTGCAGCGCGATGGAGTCCATGCCGTCGGCGAGCGCCACCCGCTCCGCGAGGAGCAGAAGGGAGCGGCCGTGGCCGCGGCCCCGGTGCTCTTCGGCGACGTGGACGTCGTAGACGTACGCGCCCTCGTCGGGCGCGGGCGCCCGGGACACCCACAGGGTCCCCACCTCGCTCCCCCGGTCCTCCAGGAGCAGCAGATGCGTCCCCGCGGTGGCGGCGCCGTCGGGCAGCAGAGCGCGGTGCTCGTCCTCGGACTTGGTCCGGGCCACCGCCTCGGGCATCCCCCGCTCGATCCAGCTGCTCGCGTAGCCCTCCACCGCCGCAGCCCGCCACCGCTCGAATTCATCGGCGTTCATGGGCCGTCCGGCCGTCCCCTCGGGGAACTCCGGTGCGGTGTGCGGGAGTTGCTTCATCATGTTCCGGCTGCGCTCGACGTAGCCGAGGGCGGTGGCCATCCGCAGCGCCGCCTCGGCCTCCGCCGCGACCGTGAGGCGGATCCGGCCGCAGCCCCAGCCGCGCAGTACCTCTTCGGCGGCGAGCGCGGCGACGGTGCCCCGGCCGCGGCCCCGGTCGGCCGGGTCGATGTGCAGCTCTTCGATCCGGCCCACATCGGCCCCGAACCACACATCGGTGACGATCTTGATCCGGCCGACGCGCCGGCTGTTCACACACACGTCGTACGTACGCGACTTGGCGCCGTCGGCGCCCTGCTGGAGCGGCTCGGTCGGCCGAATGGTGGTGGTCATCAAGGCCGTTGTACCTGCCCGGGCGGCGCCCGTCACGCGCTTTACGGACCCGAATCCGCTTCGGTCACGGGGCCGGAGCCGATCCGGTCACGAGTCCAGATCCGATCCGGTCACGGGTCCAGATCCGCTCCGGCCCGCTCGTCGAAGATCCGCATGGCCTTCGTCGTGACCGGGCCCGGCGCGGCGCTCAACTGCCGCCCGTCGACGCGGTGTACGGCCTGCACGTCACGCAGGGTGGAGGTCAGGAAGATCTCCTCGGCCCGCTGGAGGACGTCGAACGGCAGCGCGCTCTCCTGCGCGCCGGTCCATTCGACGGCCAGCGCGCGGGTGATGCCACCGAGGCAGCCGGAGGCGAGCGGCGGGGTGTGCAGCCGGCCGTCGACGACCACGAAGACATTGGAGCCGGTGCCTTCGCACAGCTGCCCCGCGGTGTTGGCGAAGAGCGCCTCCGACGCGTCCGCCGCATGCGCCTTGGCGAGGGCGACGACGTTCTCCGCGTACGAGGTGGTCTTCAGGCCGGTCACGGCGCTGTGCTCGTTGCGCGTCCACGGCACGGTGATCACCGCGGTGGAGTCGGGGCGGCGCGCGGTCTCGCCGAGCGCGACGACGAGGGTCGGCCCGCTGTCGCCCCGGTCGGAGCCGAGCGGTGACAGGCCGCCGGTGTAGGTGATCCGCAGGCGGCCGAGCGGCATCGGGTTGGCGTCGACGACGCTCGCGCAGGCACGCCGCACCTCGTCGAGGTCGGGGTCGGGCAGGCCGAGACCGCGGGCGGAGCGGGTCAGCCGGTCCAGATGGCGGGTGAGCGCGAACAGCCGGCCGCCGGTGACCTTCACCGTCTCGAAGACGCCGTCGCCCACGGTGAGCCCGTGGTCGAGCACAGACACCTGCGCGGCGCCGGCGTCCAGCAGGGCGCCGTTGACCCAGATCTGCATTTACGCGGTCCTTCCCCTGTGCCCACTGTGGGCCCGGTCGCCCGACGCTATCGCGAGCAGACGAGACGCCTTCAGCTCGGTCTCCCGCCACTCGCCCTCGGGGTCCGAGCCCCAGGTGATGCCCGCGCCGGTGCCGAAGCGCAGCACACCCTGCGACCGGTCCACCCAGAACGTACGGATGCCCACGGCCAGCTCGGCGGTGCCGCGGTCCGCGTCGACCCAGCCGATGCCGCCGCAGTAGGGGCCGCGGGGCGCGGTCTCCAGCGCGTCGATGATCCGCAGCGCGCTGGACTTGGGCGCCCCGGTGACGGAGCCGGGCGGGAAGGTGGCGTCGAGCAGCTCGCGCCAGCCGGCACCCTCGCGCAGTTCACCACGGACGGTGGAGACGAGGTGGACGAGGCCGGGGTGCTCCTCGACGGCACACAGCTCGGGCACGCTCACCGTGCCGCTGGCGCAGACGCGTCCCATGTCGTTGCGGACGAGGTCCACGATCATCACGTTCTCGGCGTGGTCCTTCTCCAGGAGGTCCGCCGCGGTCCTGCCGGTCCCCTTGATGGGCCCGGACTCGACGACGCGTCCGGTGCGCCGCAGGAACAGTTCGGGCGACGCGGTCGCGATCTCGACCCCGTGGGCGGGCAGCCGAATCGTTCCCGCGTAGGGGGCGGGGTTGCCGCGGGCGAGGAGCGCGGTGAGGGCGTCGACGTCGGCCGCCGCGGGGTCGGGCAGTGGCGCGCTCAGGACGCGGCAGAGGTTGGCCTGGTAGACCTCGCCGGCCGCGATGTGCTCGCGGATGCGGCGTACCCCCGCCGTGTACGCCGCGTGGTCGAGGGACGACATCCAGTCGTCGGCGGCGGGCCCACGCCAGGCGCCGGGCACGGGTTCGGGGACCGGCCGGGTGCGGACGTCCGCGAAGCGGGCGCAGACGAGCCGGCCCTCGAAGTCCGCGGACACGGCCCAGAAGCCGGTGGAGTCGAGGGCCTCGGGGTCACTGGTGACATCACGCAGGTCCGAGGCGACGAGGCGGCCGAAGCGGGCCAGAGGAGCGAGGTCGTGCACGCTTGTGAGTCTAGGGCCGGTGCAGGTGGCGTGCCTCTGAGTGACCTGGGGGCGAACTCCGGCCGTACCCCGGCGGCGGTCCGGACCAGGTGCAACGCAGCACGCTGCACAAACGCGTTTTTGTACTGGCCCGGGAATCCGCTAGAGTTCAACACGTCGCCGGGACGCGCAAGCGGATCGGAAACGACAAGCGGACGTGGCTCAGTTGGTAGAGCATCACCTTGCCAAGGTGAGGGTCGCGAGTTCGAATCTCGTCGTCCGCTCGATGTGGGGGATCTTCCCGGACCCTCATATGCACTCCTGGTGGAGTGGCCGAGAGGCGAGGCAACGGCCTGCAAAGCCGTCTACACGGGTTCAAATCCCGTCTCCACCTCCAAGCGCGATTAGCTCAGCGGGAGAGCGCTTCCCTGACACGGAAGAGGTCACTGGTTCAATCCCAGTATCGCGCACGCAGTAACACGAAGTAACCGGTCCTGCGAGGTTGGGGACCGTTCCCGCGCGATTAGCTCAGCGGGAGAGCGCTTCCCTGACACGGAAGAGGTCACTGGTTCAATCCCAGTATCGCGCACGCAGTAACACGAAGTAACCGGT
>NZ_JBEZKW010000118.1:0-7037 GCF_040651795.1 Streptomyces sp. NPDC048361 | reverse complement strand
TGACGAGCCAGCCCATGCGCGCGTCGCTGTCCCCGCGCAGCGAACGGTCGGTGAGGGACCGGAACCAGGCGCCGGCCGGCCGGCCGGCTGGGGCGCATCGTCAGGCCCCGCCCCGTGGGACGAGGACCGGGGGCCGGCTGTGCCCCTGGTGCACCTGCGCCCGCGCCCTGACGCATACCCCCTGCCCCTGCTCCTACTCCGCGTGACGTATCCGACGTCCGACAGGGCCGTCCGCACGGAATGCCCGCGCCTCTTTTAGGGTTGTCCCCGCGTATGGCCGGGGCGAGACCGGTCCGGGGGACGCACAGGGAGAACGGAATACACAGCCATGGGTGAGTTGATCCTCGTACGTCACGGGGAGACCGAATGGTCGCTGTCGGGACAGCACACGAGCTACACCGACCTGCCGCTCACGGCGCACGGAGAAGAGCAGGCGCGCGCAGTGGCGCCGTTGCTCGCCGACCGGCCCATCGGGCTCGCTCTGGTCAGCCCGCTCCAAAGGGCCAAGCACACCGCGGAGTTGGCGGGGGTCAAGAACACCCGAATCACCCCCGATCTGCACGAATGGGACTACGGCGGCTACGAGGGCATCACCACGGAAGAGATCCACCGCAGCCGCCCCGACTGGAACCTGTGGACCGACGGGGTCGCGCCCGGCCCCGCCGAACACCCCGGCGAGAGCCCCGCGGAGGTGGCCGAGCGGGCCGACCGCGTGCTGGCAGAGGCCGCGCCTACGCTGCAGGGGAGCGACGAAGACGTCGTCCTCATCGCCCACTCCCACTTCCTGCGCGTCCTGACCGCCCGCTACCTGGGCCTCCCGCCCTCGGGCGGCGCGCTGGTCGTTCTCGATACCGGGGCGATGTCCCGGCTGGGACGCGAGCACGGGCGTCCGGTGATCACCGCATGGAACACGGTGCTGCAACACACCACCAGCTGACGTCACCCCCCCTGACGCCGCACCCCTGACGGCACGCACTCCGGGCGACCCGCGCCCCGGGCTGCACGCATGCCCGGCGGCGCCCATGCCAGTCACCACGCATGCCGATCGACTCGCATGCCAGTCGACGCGCGTGCAAGACGGCTCGGCGGGGGTTGGCGCCCCTGCCGGGCTCATCACCTCGGCGAGGTCGGACAGCCGCACGCGCGACCGGGACCAGATTCGAGGCGCCGGGGCAGGATCGAAACGGCCGACGTGGCCGACATGGCCGACCTGGCCGACGTGGTCGACGTGGTCGACGAATCGAAGGTCCCGACAACGGGTCCTGCTGTGCGGCCGACCCCGACCACCATGACGTTCAGACCGCCACGACCGCGTCTCGGGCCCTGCGCAGCGCCAGTGCCGCCAGGGCCTCCGGGGCGCCTGCCTGGCCCCGTATTCCGGGGAACGCGTTGATGTCCACGATCAGCGGGGTGCCCTCCCCCGTGTCGATGACATCGACCCCGTAGACGTCGAGGCGAAACACCTCGCCGACCGCCACCGCCAACTCAGCCCAGCCGCACGGCAGTTCACCGAGGGCGAGCGACACTGTCGTACCGCGCCCCTCGGGAGCGAGCTCAGAGCGGCGCAGTGCAGCGAAGACCGTCCCATCGATCACCCACAATTTGTGGTCGTACCCGCTGTTCTCCGCGAACTCCTGCACCACGACCGGCTCGTCCCCCCACACTCCGGCCAGCTCGGCCAGCCGTGTCGGGTCGTCGACGCGGGTCACGAGGTCGTGCCGTCTGCTGTGACGGCTCTTCACCACGAGCGGGCTCGCCGACACCCCGGGGGAAGCAAACTCGACGCGCCCGGCGGAAGTAGTGAAGTCGGCGAGTTCGACGAGCTCGGTGAGCGAACCGAATGTGCGGGTCGCGGCGAACGGCAGCCCCGCCTCTTCGGCCAACTCGGCCATGAACGTGCGGTCCTGGCACACCTCGGTCGCCTCGGCCGAGTTGATGACCGGCACTCCCCGCGACTCCAGCGCCCGTGCCAGCACGAGAGCGCGCGGCGTACGCGACTTGAGCAGGTAGACGTCCGCCACCGGCCCCGGCAGCGACAGGTCGGCCGTCTCCGGGTGAAGGGTCACGACCCGGTGCTCCCGGCCCAGGAGTTCCTTAGTGGCGGCGAGCAGCGGATGGTCCGGGTCCGGCGTGATGAATCCGACCGTCCTCGACTCCCCCACTTTCCCTCGCCCCACCATCGTCACGTCGCCCACGTGCTCGCGTCCGCGCGCCATCGCGCCGTCCACCCCCTCCCGTCCGCACGCCGTCGCGCCGTCCACCCCCTCCCTTCCGCACGCCATCGCCTCGCCCACGCGCTCGCGCCCTTGCGCCGTCGTGTCGCTTACGCGCTGCTCCGGCACCCTTGCGGAGCCGCCTCGCTGTCGCCCGCTCGGCTCCGCCCTACGCATCAGACCTCACCGGACCTCGCCCGCCGCCCCCGCCGAAGTCCGGATCGGCCGGGCCTCGGCGGCCGGCCCGTCGCTCCCGAACACCTGGTTCGGTATGTGGCCCACGCCCGAGACGAAGGCCGCGGCGGCGACCGCACTGCCCGTGCGTGCCAGTTCGAGCACCGCCCTGGCGACCTTGGCCGCCGCGTCCGGCACCTGACGGAAACTCGGGAAGTCGTTCACATCGACGACCACCGGCCCGTCCGGGCCGAGCAGCACGTCCACGCCGTACAGGTCGAGGCCGTACACCGCGCCGACCTGGTCGACGATGGCAGCCACTTCGGCGGGCAGCGGCACATGCCGTTCGCGGACGCCCCGGTCCGGGTGGAGCGGTGAGCGGCGCTCGGTGGCGTACAGCTCTCCCCCGACGCAGTACACCTTCAGATCGATGCCGGAATTGGGGACGTAAGGCTGGGCGATGAGCATCCCCTCCCCGGCGAGCGAGGGCAGCATCAAGGCCAGCCGCTCCCGCGAGGGGACGAGATGGACGGCCCGCCCGGAGCTTCCGTCGGCGGGCTTCACCACCAGCGGGTACTCCGACTCGGCTATCTCCATGAGCAGTTCGGGCCGGGCGGCCGCGTACGTCATCGGCACCGGGAGGCCGCGGCTGCGCCCGATGGCGGCGGCGAGCGCTTTGTCCCGCACCCCGCGGATGGACCGCACGTCGTTGACCGTGGTCAAGCCGACCGCGGCGGCGGCCTCCAGGAGCGGAAGCCCCGGACCGCCCGAGACGGTTTTGAGCACCCAGGCATCGTGGCTGCCGGCGCGGACCGCTTCGGACATCCGCAGCAGTGAGCCGCCGGGCCGCACCACGTCGACCTGGTGGCCCCAGGCGTCGAGTTGGCGAATCACCTCCACGGGCATGCCGTCATGGCGGTAGTGCTCTTCCACCAGGAAGCAGAGCCTCATCGACCTTCCCCGTAACGCCCGGACGTCCGCCGATCCCGTCCGGCGAGCTGTGACGTCACAGGATGTCATGAACCCCGGCCGGGTCGCCCCCCACCCCGGCCCGGCTACTTTCGCCGCCGTAGCCGCCTCAGCAGACTTCGCTGTACGGGCGCTCCTTCCGCCTTCGACTCGCCCTCCCGCGGGGCGCGATGCGGCGCGGAAGCGATGTGATGGGGGCCCGCCGGTCCGAAGTCGCCCGGCTCCGAAGGCCCCCCGCCTGCCTGGGCGCCCCGCTCCGCCACCGCGTCCCCGGCCGGGCGCGGAGCAGGGCACTGGTCGCGGGCGTCCGCGAGCGCCTCCACGAGACGCGATCGGTACCAAGCGATCTCGTCCGGCTCGTCGGCCAAGAGCAGCCGGTCGACGACACCCTGGGCGATCGCGGACTCGGGATGGACCCGGAACGTGTCGGGGCAGAGCCGTCTCAGGCAGGCCCGTTCATAGGGGTCCCGGACGATTTCGGCGAGGTGCGCGCCGTCGAGGGCGGACGCGATCGCGGCGGCCAGCTCCCATTGGTCGTCGCTCTGTCGGTGCAGCATGGCGATCCTGCGGCTGCGCCAGTTGCGCGCTCTCCAGTCCTGCGAACCGTCGGGCTCCGGATGCCGGCCGCTCAGCAACTCCGGTTCACGCAGCGCCAGTTCGACAACCTCGTCCGCCAGGTAGAGCCAGACGACCGCCCGGTATCGGTTGAGATAGCAGCGCACCGGTGTGAGGCGGCCGGTGCGGGCCAGCTTGGTGAAGCGGCCGGGCGCGACGCCCAGCAGATCGGCGCCTTCGCTCGTGCCGACGGTCCGAACCTTCTCGCGCAGAACCTCGGGAAAGTCCGCCGCGGCTCTGAGCCGGGCAACTTCACGCGCGGTGACCCGGCGATGGCCGCCGCCCGGGTCCGGCACGGTGCGAACGTGTCCGAGCTGAACGGCCAGCTCGAACTCGCCGCGCCTGAGCTCCAGTTCGCGGGCGGCGGCACCCGGTGCGAGCCGCCGCTCGGCCGGTGGTGCCGCCGGTGCCGCGCCTGCGGCCACAACGGGCACGGTGGCGTTCTTGGTGGTGACTAGGGTCATCGGATCCTCCCCCGTGAGGAACGAGCACTCGGAACGAATACTCTCGGTGACGACCGTAACCCGCCGCGCCGACATTCCGCTCGGCCTGTGGATAACTCATCCGATGGTCAATGCGGGCCCACGTAAGCCCAGTTCAGCGGCGTGCGGCCCCGAAGTCGCCATAGTCCCCCTGCTGCCTGGCGGCGACCGAGAGGTGCTCGCCCACGCGATTGACCAACAGGGTCATCTCGTACGCGATCTGGCCGATGTCGGCCTCCGCGGAGCTGAGCACACACAGACAGCTGCCGTCTCCGGCCGCGGTGACGAACAGGACGCCTTCGTCGAATTCGACCATGGTCTGGCGAACCTTGCCGGCACCGAAGTGCAGGCCCGAACCCTTGGCGAGGCTGTGCAGTCCCGAGGCGACCGCGGCCAGGTGTTCCGCGTCCTCGCGCTCAAGGCTGGCTCCGGCGGCGGTGACCAGCCCGTCGTTGGACAACACGATCGCGTGCCGCACGTGCTCGACGCGCCGGGTCATGTCGTCGAGCAGCCAGTCGAGTTCCTTACTCAGTGCCATGTGAGGCCTCCCCGCTCATGCAATTCCCCGTTTCCCCGTTCTCCTGCCACCCTTCACCACCGGCGCGCCGCGGGCAAGCGGTGTAGGACGCCGGTGAGTCGCACGCGGGCGGCGGGCCGGGGCATGCGCCGACCGCACAGCAGGGGCGTGCGCCGGGGGCGCGCCGGGCGCGTCAACGAACCGCCCCGGCACGTGCGTATCGGGGCTATCCGTACTTGGGCAACCGTGCCGGGCATCTGTGCCGGACAGCCGGACATCCGTACCGGGCATCTGTGCCGGACAGCCGGACATCCGTGCCGGGCATCCGTGCCAGGCAGCCGGACATCCGTGCCGGGCATCCGTGCCAGGCAGCCGGACATCCGTACCGGGCAGCCGTGCCAGGCAGCCGGACATCCGTACCGGGCAGCCGCACCGGAGCACCCATGCCGGAGCGCACCCATGCCGCAACACCCGTGCCGAGCGTCGCCGCACGCACGCGCCGGGAGGCGGGGCGCCAGGAGACGCGGGCCCGGGCGCCAGCAGCCACGAGCGCCGGGAGACACCGGCGTCGCGTGATGAAAACGCCAGGAGACCGCCGGCGCCAGCAACTCCTTGGACGCGGCTACTTCCCGGCCAGACCGAGGTTGGCGCCGTCGCGAAGGTCCGGGAAGCCCTGGGCGAGGACGGCCGCCGGCTCCAGGCATGCCCGGCGCGTGGCGGTCTTCGTCGGGTTCGTCGCGCAGCCCAGCTCCTGGTACGTGGCGGAGGCCTTTTGGATCTTCCCCACGACGGAACGCAGGGCGGCGAAACCGCCCGGTCCACTGATCTGCGTCAGGGCGAACGAAGCGTCCGCATCCGTCGCCTTCGCCGCGTCCGCGCACTTCTGCGTGAACATCTCGGCCGACGCCGTCGCACAGGGTGATTTGCTGCCTGAGCCGAATCGCGGTTCGTCCAGGGAGAGCTTCGACTCGACGGCGGACTTGACCTTCTCGGCCGTCGCGACCCTCGCGGCCTTCGCGGACACCGGATCCACGGAGTCGGCGAGCAAGGAGGCGCTCGCCGAAGGCGTAGACCCGGAACCCGCGCCACCGCCGGAGCCCGAACACGCTGAAAGGACCCCTATGGCTGCCGTGACGCCGATGGTCACCAACCACAACTTTTCCCGGTTCATCGTGCCTGCTCTCCCCGCCCTGGACCATGAGCGCGTCACCTTAACCCCCCCTGACGTGCGCGGGTCTCGCGGGGTGTGGGCGTGGGGCCGGGTGGGCCAGGTGTGGGGGATCATGGCGGCATGGCCGAAGACCGCGCGCACGTTCAGGAATTCTTCGCCGCCCGAGCGGCCGACTGGGACCGCAAGTTCCCCGACGACGGGCCTGCCTATGCCGCGGCCATCGCGGAGCTGGGGCTCGCGCAGGGCTGCGCCGTCCTCGACGCGGGCTGCGGCACCGGCCGTGCCCTGTCGGCGCTCCGGGACGCGGTGGGCCCACGGGGCACGGTCATCGGCGCGGACCTCACGCCCGAGATGCTCGCCGAAGCCACCCGGGCCGACCGCGGCCAGTACGCCACGCTACTGCGCGCCGACGTGAGTCGGCTGCCGCTGCGTTCCGCCTGCCTCGACGTGGTCTTCGGTGCCGGGTTGATCTCGCACCTACTCCAACCGGCACAGGACTTGCGGGAGTTGGCGCGGGTCACGCGGACGGGCGGCCGGCTCGCCCTGTTCCACCCCATCGGCCGGGCTGCGCTCGCCGCCCGCCACGGCCGCCTTCCCAGTGACGACGACCTTCGCGCCGAGCCCCGCCTGCGCCCCCTGCTCGCCTCGGCCGGCTGGCTGCTGCGGTCGTACGCCGACGAGGACGAGCGCTATCTGGCGGTGGCCGTACGCGAGGCCTGACGGCACGCCTCCCGGGCACCGTCCCACGCCCTGCCCACCGCTGCCCATCCCCTCGTCACCCCTGCCCACGTCGTGCCCACCCCCCTTCTCACCCCCGCCGTCGTGCAGACCCCGCTCGTCACCCCTGCCCACGTCGTGCCCACCCCCCTTCTCACCCCCGCCGTCGTGCAGACCCC
>NZ_JBEZKW010000117.1:0-7056 GCF_040651795.1 Streptomyces sp. NPDC048361 | reverse complement strand
GCGGGGCCCAGAGGCGTGTCGTACGCCGGCCCGGGCGTTGGTGCGGGGCCCAGAGGCATGTCGTACGCCGGCCCGGGCGTTGGTGCGGGGCCCAGAGGCATGTCGTACGCCGGCCCGGGCGTTGGTGCGGGGCCCAGGGCATGTCGTACGCCGGCCCGGGCCGTAGTGCGGCGCCCCCGGCCGTGGCGCGGCACCCCGAGCGGCGCGCCGGCCCCCGCTGTAGTCCGCCGGGCCCAGCCGTGGCACGGCACCCCGGGTCGCGGTACGCCTGCGACGGGTAGCGCTCCCGGGGCATACGGCCCGCCCGGCCCGGTGGCCGGATTCCTCACCATTTCCCCACACCTCAGGGACCGCGCGGGCCCCCGCGGCAGCGAGGACCGCTCGGTCGGCCTCTTTCGCCCGGGGGCGGCGGGTGTCCGAATGCGGGCGTTCACCGTGCGGAGTTCACCGGCGCCGCGAGGCCGCCACCAGGGAGGCGTCCGATTCCGCATCGCACACTCCATCGCGCGCCCCGCACCACCCTCATGCCCCCTTCGCGCCGGTGCTCGCCCCAACGCGCTCTCCCCGATCGCAAGCGAAAGACCACGGCAAGGGTCCCACAGCCCGCCCGGAGCGGCGCCGATTCCCCTTATGGATGAAGGGAGTCGCAGTTCACAGCTGTCGGGTCGCTCGGCACGCGGACCCCGTGCCGGCCCTCCGCCGCGACGCGCCATCCCTCGCGCCCCGGTCGCACGCCCACTTCCCCTCTTCCGGCCGGCCCGAGCGCCACCCGGCCCTCCCGGAAGATCACCAGGTCAGCGGTGTCGCATGGGCAGCCGGGCCGTCCCGGCGGCCAGGTGCGCGAGGCACCGGCGTTCGGTTCGCCACCCCTGCCGGGCGCCCCTCTCCGCCACCCCCCGCCACCCCCGCGGCGCCACGGCGTCGACGGAGGCCGCGGCGCGGGGCCGCATCGTTCACTCACACGCGTGAAGGAGAGTCCACTTTCGGCACGGTCGAAGCTGAATCGGTTCTGCAGTTGTCCCCAGATGTCACGACCATGCTCATTAGATTCCGCTTCCTGTCCCTCAGTGCCACATGCCCACGAAAACTTTGCCGTGGGCGTGTGGCAGAAACTTGTGTGAAGGGGATGCAATCGACTGGGACCGGACGGGGCCGAGTCGCACACAACGCATCGTCTTCCCACGCCAACTCGCTTGCTTCTGGCCAAGGTTGACGATGAACACGTAAAAACCGACAGTGATCCGCCATAGAAGAGAGGTCGGCCCCTCGGGACGGGAACCACTGCCGATGCACCACCTGCCGGGGCCACCCCCGCGGCGGGCGATTCGCGGAGGAGGGCTCGCGGATGTACGGATACTTCACCAGCCGGCTGCACCAACAACTCAGGGAAGACGTCAGGCACTTCGCGGAACGCGAGGTACGGCCGCGGATAGCCGAGATGGAGACGGCCCGCACCGTCCAGCACGAGCTGTCCCGGCTCATCGCCCGTCAGGGCTGGATAGGGGCCACGGTGAGCCCGGCGTACGGCGGCATGGGGGTCGGGCACCTCGGCAAGACCATCATCATCGAGGAGCTGTCCCGGGTGAGCGGCGCGATGGGCGCCATGGTGCAGGCCTCGCAGCTCGGCGTCGCCAAGATCCTGCACTTCGGCAACGAGGAACAGCGTACGAGGTGGCTGCCGGCCGTGGCGGCGGGGGCGTGCCTGCCGACGATCGCGGTCACCGAGCCCGAGTCGGGCGGGCATGTGCTGGGCATGACCGCGAGCGCGGTGCGGGACGGCGACGATTACGTTCTCAACGGCCGGAAGATCTACGTGGGCAACAGCCAGGTGGGCGATCTCCATGGGGTGATCCTGCGCACCGGACCGGGGTCAAGAGGGCTCTCGGCCTTCCTCGTCGAATCCGGGCGGCCCGGCTTCTCGCTGGGCGAGCACCGCGAGTCGATGGGGCTGCACGGGTTCAGTTTCGGTGAGGTCCGCTTCGACAACTGCCGTGTACCGGCGGCCAATCGGCTGGGCGAGGAGGGCGACGGTCTCGCCGTCGCGTACTCCTCAAGCGTGTTGTACGGGCGCGCCAATCTCACCGCGGTGTCGCTCGGCATCCATCAGGCGATCCTGGAGGAGACCACGAAGTTCTGCCGCGAACGCGTCCGCTACGGCAAACCATTGCACGAACTCCCCAACATCAAAATCAAGTTGGGGCAGTTGCAGTCCCGGGTGATGACGGCACGGCTGGTCGCCTACCACGCGGTCCAGCTACTCGATGAGGGGCTGCCCTGCGATGCGGAGCTGATGAACGCCAAGGTCGTCAATGTCGAGTCGGCTCTCGACTCGGCGCGCAACGCCATGGAGATCCACGCGGCGGCCGGTCTCTTCACCGATCGGCCCATCGAGCGGTATCTGCGCGACGCCCACCACATCTTCGCCCCGGCCGGTACCTCGGACATCCAGCACCTGAGACTGGCCGAAGTCGCCCTCGGCACGGCGAAGGGCCAGTGGTCGCAGAAGCTCTCCGATCTAGTGCGTACGGAGGAGCTGGCCGCCGCGGCCCACTGACCTCCGGAACACCGGGACACGAAGGCACGGAGGCACGGAGACACGGAGGCACCGAAGCACCAAGGCACTGATCACCGGTGCACCGCGGGCGGGGACGGCTCAGATGCGGCCGTCCTCGCGCCGGTGGATCTGCTCGATGAGCTCCGCCGCCATCGACTTGATCGTCTCCAGGCCTGCCCTGCCCCACGGCCGGGGTTCGGTGTCGACCACGCAGATGGTGCCGAGCGCGATGCCCGTACGGTCGATGAGCGGTGCCCCGAGATAGGAGCGGATCCCGATCTCGTCAACCACCGGGTTGCCCGCGAACCTGGGGTAGTCGCACACGTCCTCCAGGACCAGGGCCTTGCGCCGCACCACGACATGGGGACAGTACCCGTGGTCGCGGGCCATGATCCGGCTCACCCCGCCCGTCCCGGCGACCGCGGCGCCCAGGTCCGCACCGGTGTGGGCGCCGTTCGGGGTGTGCAGCCCGGCGAAGAACTGCTGGTTCTCATCGATGAAGTTGACCATCGAGAAGGGGGCGCCGGTCACCTCGGCGAGCTTGCTCGCGAACGCGTCGAAGGCGGGGTCGGGCAGTTGCCCCATGCCCAGCTGTCGCAGCCGCTGCACGCGTACCGGCGCCTCACGGTCGACGGGGGTGAGCAGAAGGTGTCCGGTCGGGTCGTACGTCATAGTCAGGCTCCATGGCTGGTGGCTGCCGGGACGGTGGCGAGCAGATGCTGGACCAGGGTGACCAGCGTCCGGATACCGGAGCTGCCGATGCGGGCGTCGCACAGCACGACGGGGACCTCGGGCTTGAGGTCTATGGCGGCCCGCACCTCCTCCGGGTCGTAGCGGTACGAACCGTCGAACTCGTTGACGGCGACGAGGAAGCGGATGCCCCGCCGCTCGAAGAAGTCGACGGCGGCGAAACACGCGTCGAGTCTGCGGGTGTCGGCGAGGATCACCGCGCCCAGCGCGCCTTCGGACAGCTCGTCCCACATGAACCAGAAGCGTTCCTGGCCGGGCGTACCGAAGAGGTAGAGCACATGCCGGTCGTCGAGGGTGATGCGGCCGAAGTCCATGGCGACCGTGGTGGTGGTCTTGGACTCGACCCCTTCGAGGCTGTCGTGCGCCACGCTGACCGTGGTGAGGAGCTCTTCGGTGGAGAGCGGTTCGATCTCGCTGACCGCTCCGACGAAGGTGGTCTTGCCGACCCCGAACCCGCCCGCGACGAGGATCTTCAGCGCGGTCGGGAACAGGTCCACGGCGTCCTGGGCGGGGCGGGTGTCACAGCCGTCGTCGTAGGCCATCGAGCACTGCCTCCAGCAGAGATCGGTCGGTGGGCGTATGGGTGGAGCGGGGTGCCCGTGCGGTCACCGCCCCGCAGTCCACGAGATCGGAGAGGAGCACCTTGGTGACGACGGCCGGCAGCCGCAGATGGGCGGAGATCTCCGCCACCGACGTGGGGCCCTTGCACAGGCCGAGCGCCTGCGAATGCTCGGGACCCAGATGCGTCTGGGGAAGGGCGCCGGTCGCCATGACCTGGGAGAGCAGGTCGAGGGCCGCGGTGGGCCTGGTGCGGCCGTTGCTCACCGTATAGGGGCGGATCAGGCGCCCGGCCGCGTCGTCGAGCCATGGCCCGTCCTGAGGGGAGCCCACGGTCAGCTCCTCAGACCGCTCGATGTTCCGGCGCCCTGCCGGGCCGGCGTCACGAGGTAGGGACGTACGCTCTTGACCAGCATGGCCATCTCGTAGCCGAGGACCGCCGCGTCCGTCTCCCGGCCGGCGAGTACGGCGAGACAGGTGCCCGAACCGGCCGTGGAGACGAACAGGAGCGTGGAGTCGAGCTCCACCACCACCTGCCTGACCTCGCCGCCGTCACCGAAACGCGCCCCGGCGCTGCGGCCGAGCGAGTAGAGGCCGGAGGCGAGGGCCGCCATGTGGTCGGCGCTGTCGGGGTCGAGGCCGTGAACGGATTTCACCAGACCGTCGCAGGAGAGCAGAACCGCATTGCGGGTGTAGGGAACCCGCTGGACCAGTCCGCTCAGCAGCCAGTCGAGGTCCGAGACGTGTCCGGTCGGCGCATCGCTCGCCATGGTGCATCTACTCCTTGGAGTGTTCGGCGTCCGTTTCCGACGGGAGCGCCGTGGGTGACTGGTGGGTCGGGTGTGCGGTGTGGCTCTGCTGTGCCTCGGCGAGCCCGATGCCCCGTTGGAAGGCGGCCATCAACCCCGGGTCGTGCAGGGTGTGTTCGTCGTTCCTGCGCGGCACGGGGGCGTCCCGCAGCTGCGGTACGAGGTGTTCCTGGCTGCGCCGTTTGGGCAGGTCGGGGCGGCCCATGGTGCCGCGGACGGCGCCGTTCTGGGATCTCGGCGCGACGATCAGCAGGGGCTCCGCGCCTTCGGGGGTGGTGCCGTGGTGGACGCCGGGCGCCGCGTCGGCCGGGTTGGGCCGTTCCTCGTGCGCACCGCGCACAGGCAGCGGGCCGCTTCCGCGACCGGCCGTGGTGGGCTCGGACAGGGAGCGCCGGGGCGGGGGCAGCAGGTCGTTGGAGGGGGCCGAATGCACGGGCTCGGGACGTACGGGCTCGGGGCGTACGGGGCCCGGGTGTACGGGTTCCAGGTGTACGGGTTCCAGGTGTACGGGCTCCGGGCGTACGGGTTCGTGGTGGCCGGCGGGTTCGTGGTGGCGGCCGGTGACTGGCTCGCGCACCGGCGCCGGAAGGGCGCCCGGCAGGGGTGCCGCCGGGTCGGTCAGACGAGCGGCCGGCTCGGTCAGCCGTGCGGCCGGGTCGGGTGCCGGCGGCCCCGCGGCGCTCCACCCCTCGCCGCCAGGCTCCCCGCCCGGCTCCTGCTCCAACGCATGCACCTGTGCCTGTGCCGATGTCTGTGCGTGTGCCGATGTCTGTGCCTGCGGACGGTCCTGGCTCGAACCGTCGCCCGGCTCGGAGCCCAACAGGCCCTGCGGCAGCACCAGTACGGCTTGCACGCCACCGTAGATGTTGGTCTGGAGCCGGACCGCGATCCCGTGCCTGCGGGCGAGCGCGGAGACCACGAACAGTCCGATGCGGCCGTCCTGGAGCAGATGGGCCACGTTGACCTGGTCGGGGTCGCAGAGCAGCGCGTTCATCTTGTTCTGTTCGGTGACCGGCATGCCGAGGCCGCGGTCCTCGACCTCCACGGCCAGACCCGCCGTCACGAACTGGGCGCGCAGCAGGACTTGGGTGTGCGGAGCCGAGAACACCGTGGCGTTCTCGACGAGTTCGGCGAGCAGGTGGATCACGTCGGCCACGGCGTGGCCGCGCAGCGTCCCGTCGATCGGCGGGACCAGCTTGACCCGCGGGTACTGCTCGACCTCGGCGATCGAGGAGCGCAGGACCTCGGTCATGGTGACCGGGTGGGACCACTGGCGCCGGGAGATGGCGCCGCCGAGGACGGCGAGGTTCTCGGCGTGCCGGCGGATGCGGGTGGCGAGGTGGTCGACGTGGAAGAGACCCTTGAGCAGCTCCGGGTCCTCGACCTCGTTCTCCAACTCGTCCAGGAGCTGGATCTCGCGGTGCACGAGAGACTGAAGCCGGCGGGCGAGGTTGACGAAGACCTCGACCTTCTGCTCGTTGCCGACGCTGCTGGAGAGCTGGGAAGCCTGCACCACGGCGACCACGGCCGCGTCGTGCGAGCGGGTCAGCTCGTGCGCAAGCAGCTCGAACTCATCTGCACCGGGCGGGAGTTGGGACGGAGCGGGGCGCGCGGGCGGCCCCTCGCCACGACGCAGCGCCTCGACCACCGTACGGAGATCGGCTGCCGACCGCGCGCTGCCCCGGCGCAGCCCGTTGGCGCGGCCGAGCACGGTCTTGGCGGCCCGGTCGGCGCCGATGCCTGCCGCGACCAGCGCGGCGAGCGCCAGGACGGCGAGGCCCGCGAGCAGCGCCCAGAGCCCCATCGAGGGGTGCCTGCCGGTGGAGTGCAGAGTGAAGGCGACGGCGGCCGCGCCGCAGAGCACCGCGACGGTGGCGGGCAGGACGGCGGCGCGCAGCAGATGGGGTCGTATGCCGGGTTCGGGCGACGTACGCGGGCCGGAGGCGCGCGGCGTGTGGCGCGCGGGATCGTGGTGGCCGGCGTCGATGTGGGCCTGCTGCGGCCGGGTGGTGTTACGGCCGTGCCGTCCGCCCTCGCGGCGGTCCGGCCGCGCTGCGGGTGCGCGGAGATGAGACATCGGCGTCCTCGGTGCGTGGGGTCCCATGGATCACTCTGGCAGGGCCCAACTCGGCTGATGTGAGCCCCATTTTGATCGTCGACCACTCACCGTAGTCGCCTGTGCGTCACCCTCGGTGCGCTGTTGCCAAAGTTCCCCGGCCGGGGTCCCACTCTGGTATGACGCCTCGCACGACAGATCGATAACCTGCGGGAACGCGTCCCGCCGGGCATGGAACGCCTGATGCCGCTTCCCTCGTCGCCGGTCTGCGACGCGAGGCCCGCGCGCGAAAAGGTGGGGCCGGTAGCGGGCGGGGCCGGGGCGTCAAC
>NZ_JBEZKW010000116.1:0-7079 GCF_040651795.1 Streptomyces sp. NPDC048361 | reverse complement strand
TGCGTCACGATGCGCAAGCGGCCGCTGCTCCAGTCCATCGTGGTCGGCCGTCCGCGCACCGAGGCCCACCACGGCCGCAGAGACATCCTCGTGAGCGCCCTTCAGCGCCTTTTCGGACCCCCTTGAGCGCCCTTGCGCCAGGCCTGCGCTTACGCGAGGCCCGCGCGCTCCAGCGCCTCGGTGCCGGCGCGCAGCGAGGCAAGCCGCTCGTCCAGGGTGAAGCCCGCCGGGGCGAGGGTCAGGGTGGTGACGCCGGCGGCGGCGTACGCCTGCATCCGGTCGGCGATCCGTTCCACCGAGCCGAGCAGCGTGGTCGAGTCGATGAGCTGCTGCGGCACCGCGGCGCCCGCGCCCGCCTTGTCGCCGGAGAGGTACTTGTCCTGGATCTCGGCGGCCTCCTTCTCGTACCCCATGCGCTGTGCGAGCTGGTTGTAGAAGTTCTGCTTGCGGCTGCCCATGCCACCGACATACAGCGCGGTGTACGGGCGGAACATGTCGGCGAGGGCGGGGACGTCCGCGTCGGAGCCGAGCGAGATCGGCAGCGTCGGACAGACGTCGAAGCCGTCCATGGTCAGGCCGGCCTTCTCGCGGCCCGCGCGGATGTGGGAGAGCGCGGTGGCCTCGATGTGCTCGGCGGCCGGGAAGATCAGCAGCGCGCCGTCGGCGATCTCGCCGGTCTGCTCCAGGTTCTTCGGGCCGATCGCGGCGATGTAGAGCGGGATGTGCTCGCGCTCGGGGTGCACGGTCAGCTTGATGGGCTTGCCGGGGCCGCCGGGCAGCGGCAGCGTCCAGTGCTCGCCCTCGTAGGAGAGCCGCTCGCGCGTCATCGCCTTGCGGACGATCTCGACGTACTCCCGGGTGCGGGCCAGCGGCTTGTCGAACTTGACGCCGTACCAGCCCTCGGAGACCTGCGGTCCCGAGACGCCGAGGCCGAGGCGGAAGCGGCCGCCGGAGAGCGAGTCCAGGGTGGCGGCCGTCATCGCGGTCATGGCGGGCTGGCGGGCCGGGATCTGGAGGATCGCCGAGCCGACATCGATGCGCTCGGTCTGCGCGGCGACCCAGGCCAGCACCGTCGGCGCGTCCGAACCGTAGGCCTCGGCCGCCCAGCAGACGTCATAGCCGAGCTTGTCCGCCTCCTTGGCGACGGCGAGGTTGTCGCCGTCCATTCCCGCGCCCCAGTAGCCGAGGTTGATGCCGAGCCGCATGGCCGATCCCCTAACTCGTCGTGACCCGTACGCGGGCGACCACGCACCTGTCTTACTCATGAGTAACGTTCCTGTGTCCGGGACTCTAGCGCGCACGGGCGCGATGCGGCAGGGCCGAGTTGTCCACAGGCTCTCTCCCCGTGGGCCTCTGCCCAGTAATCTCAGCGCCCATGGAGCAGAGGCATCTCGGCCGCACGGGCCTGCGCGTATCCCGGATCGGGCTCGGCACCCTCACCTGGGGCCGGGACGTCGGCGAGCTGGACGCCGCCGATCTCCTGAAGGCGTTCTGGGAGGCGGGCGGCACGCTGATCGACACGGCCGACGTATACGGCGGCGGGGACGCGGAGTATCTGCTCGGCCAGATGATGGAGCGCCTCGTGCCGCGCCGGGACCTGGTCCTGGCGACCAAGGCGGGCAGCGTGCCCGACCCCGACCGCCGCTTCGACGGGTCGCGCGGCCATCTCCTGAGCGCGCTCGACGCCTCGCTCCAGCGGCTCGGCACCGACCATGTGGACCTGTGGCAGGTGCACGCCTTCGACTGCGAGACCCCGCTGGAAGAGACCCTCCAGGCGCTCGACATCGCGGTCAGCAGCGGTCGTGCTCGGTACGCCGGCCTCTCCAACTTCAGCGGCTGGCAGCTGGCCAAGGCCGCGACCTGGCAGCTGGCCGCACCCGGCGTACGCACCCGCGTCGCCAGCACGCAGATGGAGTACTCGCTGCTCCAGCGCGGGGTGGAGCGCGAGGTGCTCCCGGCCGCCCTCGATCTGGGGGTGGGCCTGCTGCCCTCGTCGCCGCTGGGCCGCGGCGTCCTGACGGGCAAGTACCGGCACGGCACGCCCGCCGACTCGCGCGGTGCGTCGGAGGGGCTTTCGGCATTCGTCGCGCCCTACCTCGACGACGCGGCAAGCCGGATCGTCGACGCCCTCTCGATAGCCGCGGACGGGCTCAACGCGACACCCCTTCAGGTGGCGCTCGCATGGGTGAGGGACCGTCCGGGAGTGGTGGCGCCGATCGTCGGCGCGCGCAACGCGCACCAGCTCGCGGCAGCATTGTCAGTGGAGGCCCTTAGTCTTCCTGACGAGATCTGCCAGGCGCTCGACGATGTGTCGGCGCCCGTGCACCGCTATCCCGATCAGGACTGGAGCACGCTGTGACTGCGCTTCCCCAGGGCCCGGCCCCTGGATCCACGGCCGACGAACCCGCCGAGCCCGCCGGCGAGGGCGGGAGCGGTGGCGGTGGCGTGAGCGCCGTGGGGCCCCAGTCCGACGGCCCGTCCGACGGTCACGACGGGGGCGCCGGAGGTGACGCGGCGGGCGACCTGAACGCCGACGCCACGGACGACGCGACCGAGACCCCTGACGACACCGGTGCGGGGGACGACACCACCGACGCAGCGGCCGAAACCACCGCGACCACCGACGACGCGGACGACGCTGCGGACGAGGCCGCCGACGACGCCGACGACGCTGCGAACGAGGCCTCCGACACCACCGACGACGCCGACGACGCGATCGAGACCGCTGACGCCACTGACGCGGCGGACGACACCACCGCGGCCTCCGACACCACCGGCGCCGCGGCCCCCGAAGTGTCCGAGGCCGCCGCCGAACTCGCGGCGCAGCGGGAGTTGCGGGCCAAGATCGAGCAGCGCAAGGCCGAGAAGGACGCGCCGATCCCGGCCGGCACGAAGCTGAGCGGGCAGGCGGCCGACCTGCTCGCGGCGGTGCGGGCCGTGGAGAAGGGCGAGAAGTCGGGGGCCGCGTTCTTCGCGGGGCCGCCGCCCGCCCCCCGCAGGGCCGCCCCCGGCCCGGCCCAGGACGCGGCTCCTGCCCGGCCCCGCGCCCCCGAACCCGCGCCCCAGGCGCCCGTCACGTCGGACGAGGCCCTCGCCGCCGTACGTGCCGTGCTGACCCGGGGCGGCGCCCCCGAGTCCCTGGCCGCGCAGGTCACCGGCGCGCTGGGCGAGCAGGCGGCCGAGCGGCTCGACGCCGACCCCTGGCAGCTCCTCGCGGTGCCCGGGGTCCGTCCCGAGCAGGCCGACGGCTTCGCCCGCGCGCTCCTCGGCGCGGAGTGCCGGCCCGACGACGAGCGCAGGGCCGGCGCGCTTGTGGGCTGGATCCTGGAGCAGGCGGCCGCGCAGGGCCACACCGCGCTCCCCGCCGACGACGTACGCAAGGCCCTCGCCGCCCGGTCCGTCCCCGATCCGGACGAGGCGGTGAACCAGGCCGTCGCCGAGGGCGTGGTGCTGGTCTTCCAGGACGGTGTCGCCGACGAGCCGGGCTTCGACGACGCCACAGCCGCCGATGTTGAGGACGGGGCGCAGGAGGCGGGCGGGGCAGAGCCGGCCGAAGCGGAGCCGGTCGAGGTGCTGCTCGGGCTCGACCGGTACGCGCTGGCCGAGGAGAGCCTGGCCGACGGTCTCGCCCGGCTGCTCAACGCGCCGGTGCGGGACGACGGTTCGGTGTGGCCGGAGACCGGGGAGCTGGTTCGCGCGGTCGCGGGCAGCGGCCTGGTGGCGCACACCGGCGGCGAGGCCGCGCGCGCCGAGTCGGCCGCCGTGGTGACGGCGGCCGCGGCCGCCGGGCTGCGGGCGGCGGGCGCGGCGCACAGCGCCGACGGGCAGCGCCGCCTGGCCGAACTGACCGGCCCCCTGGCCGCGTTCACCGTCGCGGGGCTGCTCTCCGGCGACGGTCCGGGGCGGGACGCGGAGGGCGCGCTCACCCTCGACGTCCTGGTGGTGCAGGACGCCACGCAGCTCGACGTGGAGACCGCGGCCATGCTCGTGGAGTCGCTGCCCGACGGCTGCCGGCTCGTCCTGAGCGGTGACCCGGGGGTGCTGCGCCCTGCGGGCGCCGGCCTGGTCTTCCACGATGTGCTGACCGCGCGGATCTGCCCCGTCGTCGCGTCGCGGATGCCCGACCCCGGGCCGGTCGGCGAGCTGGTCTCCGGCATCGGCATCGGCGAGCTGAACCAGGTCGAGGCCCCCGGCAAGGAAGTAGTGATCGTCCCCGTTCGGGACGCGGGCGAGGCCGTGCACCGTGCAGTCCAGCTCCTCGCCGACTCGATCCCGCGCGCGATCGGCATCCCCGCGGAGCAGACCCAGGTCATCACCGTCGGCCACGGCGGCTCGGCGGGCACCCGCGCGCTGAACGCGGCGCTGAAGCAGCGCCTAAACCCAGGCCCCGGCCGCTTCGGCGGTTTCGACCCGGCCGACCGGGTGGCGTACGCGCAGGCCCCGGGGCGCACGGTGACGGGGACGGTCGTCGGGGCGGACGCGGAGGGCCTGCGACTCGACTGCGCCGGCACGCCGGTGCTCGTACCGAAGGAGCGGGTCGAGTCCGCGCTGCGGCACGGCTGGGCGCTCACCGCGCACCAAGCGGCCGGGATGCGCTGGCCGGCAGTGGTCGTGGTGCTGCCGGGGGACGCGGCGCAGGGACTCAACCGGGCCTGGGTCTACACGGCGTTCGGCCGGGCCGAGCAGCACCTGTCCGTGGTGCACGGCGTCGACCAGGCGCTGCCCCGGGCGGTGGCGGAGGTCCTCCCGGCGCCGCGCACCACCCGCCTCGCCCCGCTGCTGCACGGCCTGCTGAAGCCCGCGGAGCAGTAGGAAGCAGGCAGCAGGCGCACACGGCGGAGGCCGCCACCCCCACGCACGGGGTGGCGGCCTCCGGCATGCCGACCGGGTCAGGACGGCCGGGTCAGGACGACCAGGTCAGGACGGCCGGGTCAGGACGACCGGGTCAGGACGGCCGGGTCAGGACCGCCGGTCAGGACGACCGGGTCAGGACGGCCGGGTCAGGAGGTGGTCCGCAGGCCGTCCTCCTCGTCGAGGTCGTCCTCCAGCTCCTCCTCGTCGAAGACGGCGCTCACGTCGAAGCGGCACACCACGCGCTGCGGGTCGGCGTGGTCGAACGGCGTACTGAGCCACTCCCCCGGCTCGGGAAGCTCGTCGGAGGCCGAGACCCACAGCGTGGAGTCGCCCTCCTCCAGGCCGAACTCCTTGTGCCGCGAGGCGATTTCGTCCGGCTCGTACTCGCCGAACAGCACGCCGAGCGCGGCATGGACGCTGCTGCCGACGACCGGCAGGGTGTGCTCGCCCTCGTCCGTCTCGTCCGCGGCCGGGTCGAGATCGGTGATCCGCTGCGCCTGGGCGAGCAGCCGCTGGGGCTCGGCCACGGCGTAGTCGCGCCGGATGAGGACGCTGAGGGCGTGCGGTTCCTCGGGGCCCGCGTAGGGCGGCAGCGAGTCGTCGGCCCCGGGGATCTCGAAGGGGGTCACCTCGTCGTAGCGGTCGTAGAGCCGTTCGTCGTAGGCCTCGGCCGCAGCCGCGAGCGCGTTGAAGGCCTCGTACACCGCCGGATCGTCGTCCCCGGAGCGGCGTTCCACCGCATCGAGGTGACGGTCCAGCGCGGCTTTGACCGCCTCGGCGGCGGCACGTACCTCGGCAGCGGTGGGCTGCTCAGCATCAGACATAGTGCAGACGCTATCCGTACCGGGGCTCTGCCCGCACAATAGATGCGATGCCGGAATACGAATTTGTCGACGTGTACGTTCCGCGCGGGGTGTCCCGCAAGGAGGCGACCCGTCTGCTGACCGACCATGCCGAGTACGGACACTGGGAGTTGGACCGACTGAGTCTGCACCGGGACGGCAGCCGTCGCGTACGGCTGCGCAGGCGGATCATCCGCCAGGTGCGAGCCACGTGGTGAGCACGTGGTGAGCACGTGGTGACACGACGGAGCGGGCCCCGCACGCGCGGGACCCGCTCCGTCACGTCCGCCGTGCGGCACGGCCACGGCCCTACTGTCCGGCCCGCCCGCGGCGGTAGAGCACCGCTCCGCCGAGCACCAGGCCGGCTGCGGCGGGGAGGGCGAGGCCCAGACCCCCGGAGCCGGTGTGCGCCAGCATGGCCGGGGCCTGCGCAGGCCCCGGGGCGGCGGTCACGGTCCGGGTGCCCGGGGTGACTACCGTGCCGGGTGCGGCCGGGTGCGCGGGTGCAGCGGGGTGGTGCGCAATCGGCCCGACCGGGTGTTGCGGCACCCCGGGCTGCCCCGGGTGCTGCTGCCCAGGCTGACCGGGTTGCCCGGGGTGCCCAGGCTGACCCGGGTGCCCAGGCTGACCGGGGTGCCCAGGCTGACCCGGGTGTCCGGGGTGCCCTGGCTGACCCGGCGTGCAGGGCGGCTGGTGCTGGCCCGGATGACCCGGGTGACCCGGGTGCCCGGGGTGGTGCGGCCCACCCGGGTGACCGGGATGCTGGGGCTGCCCCGGGTGCTGCGGGTGCCCCGGGTGCTGGGGGCGGCCGGGGCCCGTGCCCTCGTCGTTGGCGCAGTCGTTGCCGTACGCCGGGTTGCCGATGCCCACCACGTTCACGCTGTTGCCGCACGCGTTCACGGGTACGTCGATGGGCACCTGGACGGTGTTGCCCGAGCCGACCCCGGGCGAGTTCACCGTGTGACCGCCCGCGCTCGCTCCCGCACCGCGGTGACCGGTGCTCCCCTGCCCTCCGCCCCTGTTGGCACAGCTGTTGGCGAACGTCGGGTTGAGCGCGCCGATCACGTTGACGGTGTTGCCGCAGGCGTTGACCGGCACGTGCACCGGGACCTGGACGGCGTTGCCGGACAGTACGCCCGGCGAATCCGAGGCGCTGCCCCGGGCCGCCGAGTCGGCGTGCGCGGCGCCGCTGCCCATGGCGATGACGCCGCTCGCGGCCGCCATGGTGATCAGTGACTTGCGGGTGACCTGTCGCATGGTTCTTCCCTGCCTTCTGCCTTCCGGACAGCCCACTGCCCCGACGTCGTCGCCCACCACCACCCCGACCCGGCGCCGCGCGACGGCCGTTCGGTCAGGGTCCTGCGCAACGAACTGCTCACTGCC
>NZ_JBEZKW010000115.1:0-7295 GCF_040651795.1 Streptomyces sp. NPDC048361 | reverse complement strand
CAAGGAGGGTGTCGAACCCCGGGGGGGCGGCGCCCGGGGGGCCGCGGCCGACCGCCCCCTGGGCGGCGCGGGCGAGCCAGTCGCCCGCGCCGGCCAGGGAGAGCGTGGCCGCGAGCACCGCGAGGCCCTGGGTCGCGACACAGACCAGGAAGGCCGCGCCGGGCATGCGCCGGTGCCAGTGGCGTACGACCGCGATCAGGAGCCCCGGCCAGATTGCCACCGCGAGGGCGAGCAGCGCCAGGGTCAGGTCCCGCAGGCCGAACGCGCTCAGGCGGGTGCCGAGCACCGTGGTGGCGGCGACGGCGGTGAGGGCGGGCGGGGTGTCGGCCTCGCCGGACCAGCGGGCCCGGTTGCCCAAGAGGCGCCAGGCGAAGTCCACGGCGAGCAGCAGCCACACCAGCGCCGCGATGACGAGCCACACCCGGGAGAGGGCTTCGTGGCCGGTGAGGTGCAGCCCGATGGAGATGATCGCGGTGGCCATGACGGCGCCACCGGCGGCCGGGGGCAGCTCGGCCCACCACGGGGCGCCCTGGCGATTCATGCGCCCATCTCAACGCGGCTGGGCGCGCGTCGCCACCGAGGTGGTGGATCCGAGCAGAAGCTTGTACAGTACAACTAGTAGAAGTTGTAAAAGCCAACTATTGAGTCGATCATCGGGTCCGCCGGTTCCGGCCCCGCACCCGATCAGAAGGGTCCGCTGATGTCCGGAGGTCACAAGGCCACCCGTCCCGGCGCCGTGTCGGGCGATGTGCGTACGACGCCGTCGAGCCCCGCGCTGCGACACGTCCTCGCACACCTGATCACTCCGCTGCTGATGTGCCTCGGCATGGGGCTCGCCTACCTCGGCGCGTTCGCCACCCCCGAGCCGCACCACCTGCCGGTCGCGGTCGTCGGAGCGGGACCCGAGGCGAAGGTGTTCGCGCAGACCGTGAAGGACAAGGCGGGTGACGCGCTCGACGTCCGCACCGTGACCGACCGCGCTGCCGCCGTTCACGAACTCAAGGCGCGGGACATCTCCGGCGCCTACGTCCTGGACGCCAAGGCGCCCGAACTCATCGTCGCCTCGGCCGGTTCCGACATGAGCGCCACCGCCGTCGAGAAGGTCTTCACTCCGGCGGCCACCGCCCAGGGCGTGCCCCTGAAGATCACCGACGTCGTGCCGCCGGTCTCCGGAGACCCGACGGGCTCGGGCATCTTCTTCCTGCTCATCGCGGTGAGCATCGGCTCCTACGCCTCCGTCGCCGTGCTCGGCGCGGCCGGAGCGGGGCTGTCCCTGCGGACGCGGGCCGGCCTCGTCGCCGGGGTCTCCTTCGTGGTCTCCCTGATCGGCGCCGCCTTCGCCGGACCGCTCTTCCACCTCGTCGATCACGGCCTGTGGGGCGTGTGGGCGATGTCCTGGCTGTACTCGGCGGGCATTCTCTTCCTCGGCGCCGGACTCCACACCTTCCTCAAGCGCTGGACCACGCTCGCCGTGATGGTGCTCTTCGTGATGCTCAACTTCACCAGCTCGGGCGGCCTGTTCCGGCCCGAGCTGCAGGACGGCTTCTTCGGCAGTCTGCACGCCTTCTGGAACGGCGCGGGGCTCGTCGAGGGCATCCGCGACCTGGTCTACTTCGGCGGCCACGGCCTCGCCCGTAACGTGTGGGTGCTCGCCGCCTGGCTGGTCGTGGGCCTCGCCGTGATGGCGGTCGCGGGGATCGTCGAACGCCGACGTGCCTCGACGCTCACCCCCGACGCGCCCGCAGCCGTACCCGCGCCCGCCGCGGCGCCCGTCCTCACTGAGGGAGCGGCGAAGGGAGCCGGGACCGCGGCCATGCGGGAAGCTGAGGAGGAAGAGGAGATCGAGGAGACCGTCGGCGTCTGAGGCGAACACCGACGTCCCTGATGTCCGCGACACGTGGGAGGCACCGCATGCCGGCACAGCGCACACCGCGGGTCCGCCGTGTCTACGACCCGCCCGAGGAGGCCGACGGCGTACGCGTCCTCGTCGACCGCCTCTGGCCCAGGGGGCTCTCCAAGGAACACGCGTCCGTCGACGAGTGGCTCAAGGAGCTCACCCCCTCGACCGAGCTGCGCCGCTGGTACCACGAGGACCGCACCCGATTCGAGGAGTTCCAGGAGCGGTACGAGGCCGAACTGGCCGAGCCGGAACCGAGCGGGGCCGTCGAGCGGCTGCGCACCCTCGTGAAGGACGGCACCGTCACCCTGGTCACCGCGGTGAAGGACATCGACCACAGCCATCTGCCGACGCTCCTCGCGGCCCTCGGGCCCGGCCGGTCCCGCTGAGCCGGCGCCCGTCCGGGCCAACCCGGCGCGCGCGGCGGCGCCGGGCGGGCTAGGCAGGGGACATGGCACCGATGGCACGGATGGGCTCGATCGACCACCGCTGGTTCGAGCGGGTGGCCACCGCCCGGCTGGCCGGCGCGGACCGGGTACTGCCCCGCCTGAGCCGCGCCGCCAACCACGGGCGGCTCTGGTTCGCGACGGCAGCGGTGCTCGCCGCGGCCGGGGGCCCCACTGCCCGCCGGGCCGCGCGGCGAGGGGTGGGCGCCCTCGCGCTCGCCTCGCTCACCACCAACACCGTCGCCAAGTACGCCACCCGGCGCGGGCGTCCGGTGACGGACGCCGTCCCGCTGGTGCGCCGCCTGGCGCGAGCGCCGCACACCTCCTCGTTCCCCTCGGGGCACTCCGCGTCGGCCGCCGCCTTCGCGGCCGGCGTCGCCCTGGAGTCCACGCGGTACGGGGCCTTGGTGGCCCCGGTCGCGGCGGCCGTGGCGTTCTCCCGTGTCTACGTCGGCGTCCACTACCCGGGTGACGTGCTGGCCGGCTGTGTCCTCGGCGTGGCCGCGGCCGCCGCCACCTGCTACTGGTGGCCGCCCCGCCCCGAGCCCGTCCACCCCCTGCACACCCGCGCCGCGGCGCCCACGGTACGGCGCGGCCGCGGCCTCGTCGTGGTCGTCAACGGCGGCTCCGGCAAAGGAGTTCCGGGCCGGCTGCCCGCGCAGGACCATCTGCGGCTGCTGCTGCCCGAGGCCGAGATCGTCGAGCTCGGGCCCGACGAGGACCTGGGCGAACTCCTCGACGAGGCCGTCGCCCGGGCGGGCCGGCTCGCCGGGGTGCTCGGCGTGTGCGGCGGCGATGGCACGGTGAACGCCGCATGCGAACGCGCCGCACGCGCCTGCCTCCCCATCGCGGTCTTTCCCGGCGGCACCCTCAACCACTTCGCGCTCGACGCCGGCGTCGCCGCCTTCGAGGACACCGTGCACGCCCTCGAACACGGCGAGGCCATCCGCGTCGACCTGGCCCGCGTGCGCGACGCCGGCGGCCAGGACGTCGCGGCCTTCGTCAACACCTTCAGCATCGGCTTCTACCCCGACCTGGTGCGGGTGCGCGAAGGCCTGGAGGGCCGGATCGGCAGATGGCCGGCCGGCGCCATCGCGCTCGCCCGCGTGCTGCGCACCGCCACCCCTCTGCATCTGCGGATCGACGGCCGCCCGCGCGCGCTGTGGCTCCTGTTCGCGGGCAACGGCCACTACCGGCCCGACGGACTCGCCCCCTCCCACCGGCCCCGCCTGGACGAAGGCCTGCTCGATCTGCGGACCGTCGACGCCGAGGTGCCGCTGGCCCGCGTACGCCTCGCCGTCTCCGCCCTGGCCGGAGCGCTGCGCCGCTCACACGTGTACCGGGCCGAACGCGTCCGCTCGGTCCGGCTCACCGGCCTCGAAAGCGTCAACTCCCTCGCGTACGACGGCGAGACGACCGCTGCGCCCGACGCGCTGGTCCTCGACAAGGAGGACCGGGCGCTCACCGTCTACAGCCCGGCCGAAACCCAGGACGAGCTCGCCCAGCGGGCCCGTACCGCGACGGCCGCGCTCGCCGCCGGAGCCACCGCCATGCGGGCGCGGCGCGTCCCGTGAGGTTCCCTGAGGTCCACTGGAGGTCCCCTGAGGTCCCCTGAGGTCCCGGGACGCGGCCGGCGGCCTGGCGCGTCCCGCGAGGAACCTCACCTGCCCGGCGCCGCCAACGGCGAGACCGCGGGTTCATCCTGCGTGCCCGGCGCCGGTGACGGGGGCTCCGGCAAGGCGCGGGCGAGCAGCCACGCCACGGCGGGCAGGGCGATCAGCGGGGCCAGCGCGGTCCGCAGCGACGTGGCGTCGGCCGCGGCCCCGATCAACGGCCCGGCCAGGCCGCCCACGCTCACCGTCAGGCCGAGGGTGACCCCGCTCGCGGTGCCGATCCGGGTCGGCAGGTAGTCCTGGCCCAGCGTCACCTGGAGCGAGAACGGCACATACAGTGCGGCCGAGGTCAGGGCGACGAAGAGGTAGAAGGCGGGGCCGGGGACGAACACCACCCCCGCGACGGCGGGCACCGCGACCGCGTACGACCACCCGAGCACGCGCACCCGGTCCCAGCGCGCCGCGAGCCCGCCGCCCACGACCGTGCCCACCGCGCCGCCCGCGTACAGCACGAACAGGGCCGCGGAGCCCGCCACTTGACCGCCTCCCACCCGTTCGCGGGCGTACAGCGCGATGAACGCGCCCAGCCCGACGAAGACCAGCGAGCGGCACACGACGACGAGGGACAGCCGCAGGAACGAGGCGCGGTCGTCCCGCCCGGCGCCCCCCGCAGCCGGCGCCTGCGCACGGCCGGGTGGCCGGATCGCGCGGAGCGCCGCCGCACACAGCACGCTGCCGAGTGCGGCCGGCACCACCAGCAGCGGCGCCGCCCGCAGCCCGCCGACCCCCACCACGCCGGCCACCAGCAGTGGGGCGGCCGCGAAGCCGAGGTTGCCGCCGAGCGAGAACCAGCCCATCGCGGTGTGACTCCCCGCGCTCGCCGCGCGGGCCACCCGGGCCGACTCGGGATGGTAGGCGGCGACCCCCACCCCGGAGACGGCGACCATCGCCAGCGTCATGGCGTACGTGCCGCCGCTGCCGCTCAACGCGATGCCGACCCCCGCCACCGCCGTACTCGCCGGCAGCAGCCACGGCATCGCCCAGCGGTCGGCGAGCGCCCCGAACAGCGGCTGGACGACGGAGGAGAGCAGGGAGGCGGCGAGCACGATGCCGGAGGCCGCGGCGTAGGAATAGGCGCGCTCGGCGACGAAGAACGGCACGAGGGCCGCGACGGAGCCCTGGTACACATCGACGCAGCCGTGCCCTACGGCGAGGAGGAGCACGGGCCGTCCCGTCCACCCGCCGCCCGGGCCGCGGGCCCGCCGCCACCGCCAACCGAACACCGGCCCAGGCTTCAGCACCGACCCACCCAGCTCCGCCGGCCTACTTTGCGCCGCCGACCGACCCTGCGCCGCCGGCCTATTTTGCTCCGCCGACCCACCCTGCTCGGCCGACCCACCCTGTTCCGCCGGCCCACTCACCCGTACCGGTCCACCTCGTCGTATAGCCACCGCTCGATCATCGACGTGCGCCTCCCTGTCGCGCTTCCGATAAATTGCCTAGTGATGCCGAACATCCGCCACACCCCCGTCGCCCCCACGCGGGCCCAGCAGATGGCACCCGGGGACAGCATCGACGCGCACCGGCACGACGATCACCAGCTTGTCCACGCGAGCCGCGGGGTCCTGGCCGTCACGACGGACGCCGGGACCTGGGTGGCCCCCGCCACGCGCGCGATCTGGGTGCCCGCCGGCACCGTGCACTCCCACCGGGCGCACGGCGGGCTCGAGTTGCACCTGATGGGGGTCGCGGCCCACGAGGATCCGCTGGGTCTCGACACCCCCACCGTCCTGACGGTCGGCCCGCTCCTTCGCGAGCTCCTGCTCGCCCACACTCGCGGGCCCGCCGACCGAAGCCCCCAGGGGGAGCGGCTGCGCGCCGTCCTGCTCGACCAGGTGGGCGCCGCGCCCCAGTGGCCCGTCCATCTGCCGGCGCCAGTCGATCCCCGCCTCGCCGCCGTCTGCGCGATGCTGTGGGCCGACCCGGCCGACCGACGTGGACTCGCCGAACTGGGCGCGCGGGCGAGCGCGAGCGAACGCACCCTGACCCGTCTGTTCCGCGCCGACCTCGGCATGACGTTCCCGCAGTGGCGCACCCGGCTCCGGCTCTACCACGCACTGCAGCTGCTCGCCGACGACCTCCCGGTGACTACCGTGGCCCACCGGTGCGGCTGGTCCTCCACCAGCGCGTTCATCGACGTGTTCCGCCGCGCCTTCGGACACACCCCTGGTGTGCACGGCCGTTTGCGTTAGAGCACGCTCCAACTCGTAGCGTCTGAGACATGAACAGCGCGGAGAACAAGAAGAACGCAACGGGCCACTCCATCGCAGGGGACGGCGCCGAGACGACCGACGAGCGGTACGAGCGCGGGCTCGCACTGCTGCGCACCATCGGCGGCCAGGAGCGCCCGGCGGTCCTGGCGAGCCTGGCGGACATCGCGCCCGACCTCGGCCGGATGACCGTCGCCTTCGGATACGGCGACGTCATTGCCCGCCCCGGACTCACGCTCCGCCAGCGGCAGATCGCCACGGTCGGCGCGCTTGCCGCGATGGGCAACGCGGCGCCGCAGCTGCGCTTCCACATCGACGGCGCGCTCAATGTCGGGGTCGCTCCGGCCGAGATCGTGGAGCTCCTCATCCATACCGCCGTATACGCGGGTTTCCCCGCGGCACTCAACGGCATCACCGCCGCGCGCGAGGTCTTCGAGAGCCGCGCCGACACCAAGATCGCCCCCGTGGACACGGCGCCGCTCGACGGCGACCGGTACGAGCGCGGGCTTGCCAAGCTGGCCGAGGTCGACGGGCACGCCGGTGACCAGGTCGTCGCGTCGATGCGGGATATCGCGCCCGATCTGACGCGCTACATCGTCGAGTTCGCCTTCGGGGACATCTATGCGCGGCCCGGGCTCGACCTGAAATCCCGCGAGTTGGCCAGCGTCGCGATGTGCACGGCGCTCGGCACGGCCGCGCCGCAGCTGCGCGTCCACATCCACGGCCTGCTCAACGTGGGCGGCACCCGCGAGGAGGTCGTCGAGGTCATCACGCAGATGGCGGGCTACGCGGGATTCCCGGCGGCACTCAACGGCATCACCGCCGCCCGCGAGGTCTTCGAGGAGCGCGCGGCGAACTGACCGAGCGCGGCCGGCGGCGCCTCACCCGGGGTGAGCGGCGGGGCCAGGTCAGCGGTGGGGCCGGGGCAGTGGTGGGGCCGGGTCAGTGGTGGGGCCGGGGCAGTGGTGGGGCCGGGGCAGTGGTGGGGCCGGGTCAGTGGTGGGGCCGGGTCAGTGGTGGGCGGTGGGGCCGGGCCCCCCACCCCCCCCCCCCCGGCAAAAAACCACAC
>NZ_JBEZKW010000114.1:0-8828 GCF_040651795.1 Streptomyces sp. NPDC048361 | reverse complement strand
ACGAGCGCCTTTCGGGCGCGATCGGGGTCTGGGGCGAAGCCCCAGCGGCCCCGCTTTCGTCTGCAGACCGTGCTGGGGCACCCGCGCAGTTCCCCGCGCCCCTAGCGATAGGGCGTCGACCGGCACGCCAGAGCCACCCGCGCCGGCCGCGGCGGAGCCGCGCAAGGGGCACAGCCCCGCGCCCGTGGTAGGGCACCCGGGATGCCCAGGCAGACGCCCCCACCCCCGGCGGAGCCAGTTCGCTCTCCCGCGCGCCATGTCCTCGTAACCAGCCATTCAGACACGCTTGCGACGCTCGCGCAATGAAGCCGCCGGCGCCCGCCACCCGGAATGGACCCGTTCCCCCACCCCCCAGAGCCCCCCGGGCGCTCACTCCCGCCCGCTCCGACGCGCTGGACGGGGCCGGTGCGCGGAACAATGGGGACATGAGCCAGCAGCCCAGCGCCGAGGACACGCTCAAGAACGCCCAGCCGTCCGTGGCCTCCATAGCCGCGCACCGCCCCCACACGCTCGCCGCCGTCGCCTCCGATCTGGAGCCCGACATCGACGCGGACCTCGACGCGTACGAGGACGAGAGCGAGGGCGACGAGCTGCCCTCGGGGCGTTTCCTCGACCGCGAGCGAAGCTGGCTCGCGTTCAACGAGCGCGTGCTCGAACTCGCCGAGGACCCGGCGACCCCGCTCCTGGAGCGCGCGAACTTCCTCGCGATCTTCGCCTCGAACCTGGACGAGTTCTTCATGGTCCGGGTGGCGGGACTGAAGCGCCGCATCGCGACCGGTGTCGCCACCCGCTCCGCGTCCGGGCTCCAGCCCCGCGAGGTCCTCGATCTGATCTGGACGCGTTCGCGCGAGCTCATGGCCCGGCACGCCGCCTGCTTCCAGCAGGACGTCGCCCCGGCGCTCGCCGACGAGAACATCCATCTGATCCGCTGGCCGGAGCTGACGGAGAAGGAGCAGGCCCGCCTGTTCACGCTGTTCCGGCAGCAGATCTTCCCGGTGCTCACGCCGCTGGCCGTGGACCCCGCGCACCCCTTCCCGTACATCTCGGGGCTCTCGCTCAACCTCGCCGTGGTGGTGCGCAACCCCGTCTCGGGGCACCGTCACTTCGCCCGGGTGAAGGTGCCGCCGCTGCTCTCGCGGTTCCTCGAAGCCTCGCCGCAGCGTTATGTGCCGCTCGAAGACGTCATCGCCGCGCACCTGGAGGAGCTGTTCCCGGGCATGGAGGTGCTCGCGCACCACATGTTCCGGGTGACCCGCAACGAGGATCTCGAAGTCGAGGAGGACGACACCGAGAACCTCCTCAAGGCGCTGGAGAAGGAGCTCATGCGGCGCCGCTTCGGGCCGCCGGTGCGTCTGGAGGTCGAGGAGTCCATCGACCCGTACGTACTCGACCTGCTGGTAAGGGAGTTGAAGGTTTCCGACGCCGAGGTCTATCCGCTGCCGGGGCCGCTCGACCTGACCGGTCTGTTCGGGATCGCGGCGCTCGACCGGCCGGAGCTGAAGTTCCCCAAGTTCGTCGCGGGCACCCACCGCGACCTCGCCGAGGTGGAGTCGGCGTCCGCGCCCGACATCTTCGCCGCGCTGCGCGAACGCGATGTGCTGCTTCACCACCCGTACGACTCCTTCTCCACCTCGGTGCAGGCCTTCCTTGAGCAGGCGGCATCCGATCCGGACGTGCTCGCCATCAAGCAGACCCTGTACCGCACGTCGGGCGACTCGCCGATCGTGGACGCGCTGATAGACGCCGCCGAGTCGGGCAAGCAGGTGCTCGTCCTGGTGGAGATCAAGGCGCGCTTCGACGAGCAGGCCAACATCAAGTGGGCCCGCAAGCTGGAGGAGGCCGGCTGTCACGTCGTGTACGGGCTCGTCGGCCTCAAGACGCACTGCAAGCTCTCCCTCGTGGTGCGCCAGGAGAACGACACCCTGCGGCGCTACTCGCACGTCGGCACCGGCAACTACCACCCCAAGACGGCCCGGCTCTATGAGGATCTGGGGCTGCTGACCGCCGATCCGCAGGTCGGCGCCGACCTCTCCGACCTCTTCAACCGGTTGTCGGGGTACTCGCGCCGCGAGACCTACCGGCGTCTGCTCGTCGCGCCCAAGTCGCTGCGGGACGGCCTGATCGCGCGGATCAACAAGGAGGTCGCCCACCAGCACGCCGGGCGCCCCGCCTATGTCCGCATCAAGGTCAACTCGATGGTCGACGAGGCGGTCATCGACGCCTGTTACCGGGCCTCGCAGGCCGGTGTGCCCGTCGACATCTGGGTCCGCGGCATCTGCGCCGTACGCCCCGGGGTCACCGGGCTCTCGGAGAACATCCGGGTCCGCTCCGTCCTCGGGCGCTTCCTCGAACACTCCCGGGTCTTCGCCTTCGGCAACGGCGGCGAGCCCGAAGTGTGGATCGGCAGCGCCGACATGATGCACCGCAACCTCGACCGACGCATCGAAGCACTGGTCAGGGTCGCCGACCCGGGCCACCGCGCGGCCCTCGGCCGGCTCCTGGAGACCGGCATGGCGCCGACCACCGCCTCCTGGCATCTGGGCGCCGACGGAAGCTGGACCCGGCACGCGGTCGACGCGGACGGACTGCCGTTGCGCAACGTGCAGGAGATGCTGATAGACGCCCGGAGGCGCCGGCGTGCAACGCCTTGAGAACGTGACGGGACACGACCCGGCCGGCGAGCTGCTCGCCCACTACCTCCACGCCCAGGCAGGAGCGTTCCTGCGCGGCCTTCGCCTGCACCGGGAGGCGGGACCGGACAGCGACCTCGCCGAAGGGGCCGCCCTCGCGATGCGCGCGGCCGCCCGCCGTATCGGCGCCACCCTGCACACCTTCCGCCCGCTCCTCGACGCGGCCTGGGCCGATCAGCTGCGGACCGAACTCGCCTGGCTGTGTGCGACGTTGGGCGGTGAGCACACGTGCGCCGCCCGCCTGACCCGGCTGCTCGACGCCCTGCACCGGCTCTCCGGCAGCCGGGTCGCGCCGCCGCGCGGCGAGGGCGGCACCCTCACGGTGGGTGCGGCCCGCGCGGGCGCCCTGCTCGAACGGCAGCTGACACCGGCCCGCACCCGGGCCCACTCGGCGGCGCTCCAGGCGCTCGGCTCGTCCCGGTTCCACGCCGTGGCGGACGCGGTCGCGCTGCTCGCCAGTGAGGCGCCGCTCGCGACCTCGGCCGCCGCCCCCGCGGCCGAGGCCCTCGCGCCGGCCGCGCTCGCCGCCGAGGACCGCCTTGAGCGGGCGGTGGCCGACCTGCCGCTGGGCCGCGCGGCCCGCCCGTACAACTCCGAGGCCCTGGTGCAGGAGAGCGAGAGCCAGGACCAGCCCTGGCACCAGGTGCGGCGGCTGCTGCGGTTGCACCGGTACGCCCAGGAAGTACTCCACCCGCACCCCGGCGACCTTTTGCATGGCGGAGCGGTCCAGGCCGACCAACTGCCGTGCGCGGGCCGGGCTCTGGACCGGCACCGGGACGCCTCCGAGGCGGCGGCCGCCGCGTCCGCCGCCGCCCGCACCCCGCGCATCGCCCCGGCGACGGCGTACGCGCTCGGTGTGCTCCACGCCGATCAGCGCCACGAGGTGGAGGCGGCCCGGTTTGCCTTCCAGCGGATCTGGCAGCCTGTGGCGGTGACGACAGCACCCGCGGCGACCACGGCCGCGTCATGAGCACCGCACCCGACGGCACCGTCCTCGCGGCGGGCTGCGTCCTGTGGCGCCGCGCCCACTGGGGCGAGCGGGGCCTGGAGATCTGCCTCGTGCACCGGCCCAAGTACGACGACTGGTCGCATCCCAAGGGCAAGCTGAAGCGGGGTGAGGAGCCGCTCACCGGCGCCCTGCGGGAGGTGCTGGAGGAGACCGGCTTCTCCTGCGTGCCCGGGGTGCGGCTGCCCACCGCCCACTACACCGACCACCTGGGCCGCCCCAAGCGCGTCGAGTACTGGGCGGCCGAGGCGGGCGAGGGCCGGTTCACCGCCAACGCGGAGGTCGACCGGCTCCTGTGGCTCACCCCGGCCGCCGCCCACCACCGCCTCACCGAGCCCCGCGACCGCCAGCTGCTGCTCGCCATGCTCGACGCGCCACACCCCGCCTGACCTCTGCAAACGCTCTCGCCTCAGGCGCCCCATGGGCAGAATCGGTTCTGTTCGCCGTCTGAACACGAACCGGTAACGGTCGGCACCGCACTGCCCGCCATGGTTCACCTTCCGTTAACTCTTCCCCGCCGACGGCTTCACCTGTTCTGCCTAATTTCGGCCTTACACGGTGAACGGCATCCCGCCCACACCGCCCATCCAACGCACGCCGCCGTAGAACGAACGGAACCCGGCGGCTCCCGGAAGGAACACCCGAAAGTGAAGCTTCAGCGCAAGAACCGGCTCCGCGCCACCGCCCTCGGCGTCATCGCCGTGTCCAGCGCCCTGGCCCTCACGGCGTGCGGCAGCGACAACAACAGTGGCAGCGGGAGCACGGGCGGTACGGGCGGTACGGCCTCCGGCGCCGCGTCCAACGTGAAGTGCGACGGCGCCAAGGGCCAGGTCCTGGCCTCCGGCTCCTCCGCGCAGAAGAACGCCATGGACCTCTGGGTCAAGAACTACATGGCCTCCTGCAAGGACGCGCAGATCAACTACAAGTCCTCCTCCTCCGGTGAGGGCATCGTCGCCTTCACGCAGGGCACGGTCGCCTTCGCGGGCTCCGACTCGCCGCTCAAGCCGGAGCAGGTCGCGGACTCCAAGAAGGTCTGCACCGGCGGCGGCCAGGGCATCAACCTGCCGATGGTCGGCGGCCCGATCGCGATCGGCTTCCACGTCGAAGGCGTCGACAGCCTCGTCCTGGACGCCCCGACCCTCGCCAAGATCTTCAACGGCAAGATCACCAAGTGGAACGACGAGGCGATCGCCAAGCTCAACCAGGGCGTCAAGCTCCCCGACCTCGCGATCCAGGCGTTCCACCGTTCCGAGGACTCCGGCACCACCGAGAACCTCACCAAGTACCTCAGCGCCACCGCCAAGTCCGACTGGACGTACGCGCCCGCCAAGAAGTGGGCCGCCCCCGGCGGTCAGGCCGCCTCCGGCTCCGCGGGTGTGGCCGCCCAGGTCAAGCAGACCAACGGCGCCATCGGCTACTTCGAGCTCTCCTACGCCTCCTCCCAGTCGATCAAGACCGTCGACATCAACACCGGCGCCTCCGCCCCGGTCAAGGCCAGCTCCGCCAACGCCTCCACCGCCATCGCCGCCGCGAAGATCGCCGGCACCGGCAAGGACCTCGCGCTGAAGCTGGACTACACGACCAAGGCCGACAACGCCTACCCGATCGTCCTCGTGACGTACGAAGTCGCCTGCGACAAGGGCAACAAGGCCGCCACCCTCCCCGCGGTCAAGTCCTTCCTCTCCTACGCCGCGAGCGCCGACGGCCAGAAGCTGCTCACCGACGCCAGCTACGCGCCGATCCCGGCCGAGATCAACGCCAAGGTCATCGAGACCATCAACTCCCTCTCGTAGCAATACTGTTGAGCCGCCGGGCCGAAGACCCGGCGGCTCTCGTGGGGCGGGGGCCCCGATCCGGCCCCCGCCGCACACCATCCGGTGCACCGCCGCCAGGGGACCCATCAAGTCCCCGCCCACAGACCGGAAAGATCATGGCTTCTTCCCTAGCAACGGACACACCTCCGCCACCCGCTCCCGCCCCGGCAGCGCGCCGCAAGCAGTCCACCGGCCGCGCGGGCGACAAGATCTTCCTCGGGCTCTCCCGGGGCTCGGGCATCTTCCTGCTCGTCGTCATGGCGGCCATCGCCATCTTCCTGAGCATCCGGGCCGGCATAGCGATCTCGAAGGACCAGGGCAACTTCCTGACCACCTTCGACTGGAACCCGGCGGGCGACCCGCCGGCGTTCGGCATCGCCGTCCTGCTCTTCGGCACCGTCGTCAGCTCGATCGTCGCGATGGCCATCGCCGTCCCGGTCGCCGTCGGCATCGCCCTGTTCATCTCGCACTACGCGCCGCGCAAGCTGGCCGCACCCCTCGCGTACGTCGTCGACCTGCTCGCCGCCGTGCCGTCGATCGTCTACGGCATCTGGGGCGCCCTGTTCCTCGTGCCCTACCTCGGCGGCCTCAACGACTGGCTCGACACCTACCTCGGCTGGACCGTCATCTTCGAGAAGACCGAAGTCGGCGTCGCCCGCTCCATCTTCACCGTCGGCATCCTGCTCGCGATCATGATCCTGCCGATCGTGACCAGCGTCAGCCGCGAAGTCTTCCTCCAGGCCCCGCGCATGAACGAGGAGGCCGCCCTGGCCCTCGGCGCGACCCGCTGGGAAGTCATCCGCCTCTCGGTGCTGCCCTTCGGCCGCTCCGGCGTCATCTCCGCCTCGATGCTGGGCCTCGGCCGCGCGCTCGGCGAGACGATGGCCGTCGCCACGGTGCTCTCCCCGAGTTACGTCCTCTCGACGCACCTGCTCAACCCGGGCGGCGGCACCTTCGCGCAGAACATCGCCGCGAAGTTCGACGAGGCCAACCAGCTCGGCCGGGACGCGCTGATCGCCTCCGGCCTGGTCCTCTTCGTCCTCACCCTGCTGGTCAACGGCGGCGCCCGCATGATCATCGCCCGCCGCAAGGAGTACTCGGGGGCCAACGCGTGAACGCCCCGACGTACCCGGACCCCAGCGCCGCGGCCCACCGGGGCCGGCCCCGCCGCGACCGCCGTACCGCAGCCCTCGAAGGGAGCGCCGCATGAGCCACGTAGCCGTGCAGGACGCCCGGCCGGCCACCCCGGCCCCCCACAAGCGCAGCCTCAGCCACCGCTCCCTGCCCCGCTGGGCCGGCGCCGGCTTCGCGGTCGCCGCGATCGTGCTCGCCGTGGGCATCGGCCTCGCCTTCGACCTGCACAGCAAGGTCCAGTGGGGCCTGATCGCGGCCCTGCTGTTCATCCTCGTCTCGTACACGGTCACCACGGCCGTCGAGAACAAGCGGCAGGCCAAGGACCGGGTGGCGACCTCCCTGGTCTGGGTCTGCTTCATCCTCGCCGTGATCCCGCTGTTCTCCCTGCTGTGGACGACGATCAGCCGCGGCACCAAGGTCCTCGACGGATACTTCCTGACCCACTCGATGGCCGGCGTGCCCGCCTTCGAGCAGGGCGGCGGCATCTACCACGCGCTGATCGGCACCCTGGAGCAGATCGGCATCGCCACCCTGATCTCCGCGCCGCTCGGCCTGCTGACCGCCGTGTACCTGGTGGAATACGGCAAGGGCGCGCTCGCCAAGGCCGTCACCTTCTTCGTCGACGTCATGACGGGCATCCCGTCCATCGTCGCCGGCCTGTTCATCCTGACCCTGATGCTGATGTTCGACCTCCAGCCCTCGGGCTTCATGGGGTCGCTCGCCCTCTCGATCCTGATGATGCCGGTCGTGGTCCGCTCCACCGAGGAGATGCTCAAGCTCGTACCGAACGAGCTGCGCGAAGCCTCCCTCGCCCTAGGCGTACCGAAGTGGCGGACCATCCTGAAGGTGGTCATCCCCACCGCGCTCGGCGGCATCACCACGGGCTTCATGCTCGCGGTCGCCCGCATCGCCGGCGAGACCGCCCCGATCATGCTGCTCGTCTTCGGCAGCCAGCTGATCAACACCAACCCCTTCGAAGGCGCCCAGTCCTCGCTCCCCTTCTACATCTGGGAGCAGTACCGGGTCGGCAGCGACGCGTCGTACGACCGCGCATGGGCGGCCGCCCTCGTCCTGATCGCCTTCGTCATGATCCTCAACCTGGTGGCTCGCGGCATCGCCCGCTGGAAGGCCCCCAAGACCGGTCGCTGACGCGACCCCCGTTCAGCGACCAGTCCTCCGGAAAGACAGTGAGTCACCCATGGCCAAGCGAATCGACGTATCGGGCCTCTCCGCCTACTACGGCGCCCACAAGGCGATCGACGACATATCGATGACGGTCGAGCCGCGCTCGGTGACGGCCTTCATCGGCCCGTCCGGCTGCGGCAAGTCCACCTTCCTGCGCACCCTGAACCGTATGCACGAGGTGACCCCCGGCGGGCGCGTCGAGGGCAAGGTGCTGCTCGACGACGAGAACCTGTACGGCTCCGCGGTCGACCCGGTGGCGGTACGCCGCACGGTCGGCATGGTCTTCCAGCGCCCCAACCCCTTCCCCACCATGTCGATCTTCGACAACGTGGCGGCGGGGCTGCGGCTGAACGGCTCGTACAAGAAGAGCGAGCTGGCCGACGTGGTCGAGAAGTCCCTCAAGGGCGCGAACCTCTGGAACGAGGTCAAGGACCGCCTCAACAAGCCCGGTTCCGGCCTTTCGGGCGGGCAGCAGCAGCGGCTCTGCATCGCCCGGGCGATCGCCGTCGAGCCGGACGTGCTGCTCATGGACGAGCCCTGCTCGGCGCTCGACCCGATCTCCACGCTCGCCATCGAGGATCTGATCGGGGAGCTGAAGGAGCGCTTCACGATCGTGATCGTGACGCACAACATGCAGCAGGCGGCGCGTGTCTCGGACCGTACGGCGTTCTTCAACCTCGCGGCGGTCGGGCAGCCCGGCAAGCTGATCGAGATCGACGAGACCGAGCGGATCTTCTCCAACCCCTCCGTGCAGGCCACGGAGGACTACATCTCGGGCCGCTTCGGCTAGGCCCGACCACTGAGCCGTCTGCGGTGCTGCATGGCGGTGCCACCGCAAGACGACGGGCCCGCCCTTTCGAGGGCGGGCCCACCCATGTTCTCCCGACGTGTGCGGCTACTTGAGGGGTGGCAGCTCCCCGGGGCTCCGCCCCGGACCCCGTTCGCGCCTGAAGGGCGCTCGTCCTCAAACTCCCCCAAGGCCTCAAGGGCCAGGGGCCA
>NZ_JBEZKW010000113.1:0-8952 GCF_040651795.1 Streptomyces sp. NPDC048361 | reverse complement strand
GGGTGGGAAAACGCGCGAACGGGGTCTGGGGCGGAGCCCCAGGGAGCCGCACCCTCACGTAGCCGCACGGGAGGTGGGTGGGGAAACGCGCGGACGGGGTCTGGGGCGGAGCCCAAGGGGCCGCACCCTCACGTAGCCGCACGGGAGGTGGGTGGGAAAACGCCCCGCCGTCAGGGGGGTCAGGCTGGGGAGCCGGAGGTGTAGCGGCGTAGGAGCGGGGAGAGGACCAGCACGGACTTCGTGCGCTCGACGTACGGCTCGCCCGCAATCCGCTCAAGCACCCGCTCGAAGTGCCGCATGTCGGAGGCGAAGACCTGCACGATCGCGTCCGCCTCACCGGTCACGGTGGAGGCGGACGCGACCTCGGGATACCGCTCAAGCCCCCGCCTGATCGCGTCGGGCGAGGTGTTGCGACGGCAGTAGATCTCGATGAAACCCTCGGTCTCCCAGCCCAGGGCCGCCGGGTCGACGCGCACGGTGAACCCGGTGATGGCCCCCTCGGCCCGCAGCCGGTCGACGCGCCGCTTGACGGCGGGCGCGGACAGACCGATCAGGGAGCCGATGTCGGCGTAGGAGCGCCGGGCGTCTTCGGCGAGCGCGTGGACGATGCGTTCATCGAGGTCATTGAGTCGCACTGCGGGTGGATCACTTCTGTGAGGCGGTGGCCAGCCTGGAACGGCGGTAGCCGTATCCGAAGTAGATCACGAGTCCGGCGGCCATCCAGCCTCCGAAGTACTCCCAGGTGATCAGGTCGAGGTTCCACATCAGGTAGGCGCAGCTCACGAAGCCGAGTATCGGCACGGTCCAGCCCAGCGGCACCCGGAAGGTGCGCGCCATGTCGGGGCGGGTACGGCGCAGGATGATGACCGCGATGTTGACCAGCGCGAACGCGAAGAGCGTGCCGATGCTGGTGGCGTCGGCGAGCTTGCCGAGCGGCACCGCCGCGGCCAGCACACCGCAGAACAGCGACACGACCAGCGTGTTGGCGACGGGCGTACCGGAGCGCGGGCTGACCTTGGCGAACACCTTGGGCACGAGCCCGTCGCGTGACATGGCGAACAGGATGCGGGTCTGGCCGTAGAGCACGGTCAGGACGACGCTCGCAATGGCGATCACGGCGCAGGCGGCGAGCAGCGTGGCCCAGAAGGAGTGACCGGTGACGTCCTTCATGATGCCGGCGAGCGCCGCCTCGGAGCCCTCGAACTGCTTCCAGGGGCGCGCGCCGACGGCGACGAAGGCGACGAGCACGTACAGCGCGGTGACGATGACCAGCGACAGCATGATCGCGCGCGGCAGGTCCTTCTTGGGGTTCTTCGCCTCTTCGCCCGCGGTGGAGGCCGCGTCGAAGCCGATGTAGGAGAAGAACAGCGTGGAGGCGGCGCCGGTGACCCCGGCCTGGCCCAGCGGCATGAAGTCGGAGTAGTTGCCCGACTTGAAGCCCATGAAGCCGATCACGCAGAACAGCACGAGGGCGGCGATCTTCACGCCGACCATGATCGTGTTGATGCGGGCGGACTCGCGGGCACCGCCCAGGAGCAGACCCATGGCGAGGACCACGACGATCAGGGCGGGCAGGTTGAATATCCCGCCGCCGCCGGGCGGCGCGGACAGCGCGTCGGGAATGGTCACGCCGATCGTGCCGTCGAGGAACTCGTTGAGGTACTGCCCCCAGCCGACGGCGACCGCCGCCACCGAGACGCCGTACTCCAGGATCAGGCACCAGCCGCAGATCCAGGCGATGAATTCGCCGAGCGTTGCGTAAGCGTACGAGTACGAGGAGCCCGCGACCGGGATGGAGCCGGCCAGCTCGGCGTAGGACAGCGCGGAGAAGAGGGCGGTGAGCCCGGCGATGACGAACGAGATCGTGACGGCGGGGCCGGCCTTGGGGACGGCCTCCCCGAGCACCACGAAAATGCCGGTGCCGAGCGTCGCACCGATGCTGATCATGGTCAGCTGCCACATGCCGAGCGAGCGCTTGAGCGAACCGCCCTCGCCCTGACCACCCTCCGCGACCAGCAGCTCCACCGGCTTGCGCCGCATCAGACCGCGACCGGGGCGCGGGCCCCCGGCGGCGGGTGCATCGGTCGAGGGTGGCGCTGCGCCGTGATCCAACACTGAGGTGGCTCCTTATCGCTGCCAATCGGACGGCGGGCGACCGCGACGGCCCGGCCTTCCCCACGAGGGGATATTCCGGGCAGCATGAAGCCATCCGTGGCCGGTTCCGCCGAGCAGGCGGTCCCCGCCACTCCACGTACGGCGAGAACCCTATGGGGTTCTTGTTCCCGGTCGTAATGCAGCAACCTTGCGCATTGCTGGCTGATCATTGCGCTCAACCGCGACGGATGGGTGTTTGTTGCACATCAACGTTCGATCCGTGCGTACGCCCTGCTCAGGGCCGGTTTCCCGGGCCCGCGAAGTGGTCCTGGTCACGGTGTCGCCTTGACACCTCGTCAGCCCTGTTGCAGGGTCGCGCCCCATGGAGCACGTGCCGCACAAGATCGCCGACGGGCCGGCCGCGGGCTGGCTGGATCCGGCCCCCTTCCTGCGCGGGGTGGCCTGGCTCGACTCCGACGGGCAGCCGGTCCGAGCCGATCCCGACGACGTGATGCGGCTGCCGTGGGACACCGCGGAGCGGGCCGCGCTGCCCATCGGCACGCGGATCGAGTTCACCGCGCGAGGCGCCACGGCGGTGGAGCTCCGCTACCGCGCCAACGTGCCCGCGGAGGGCGAGGCGCTGCACGATCTGGCGCACACCTTCGCGCTGTGGCAGGGCGACACCTGTCTGAGCGAGGCCACGGTGACCCCGCACGAGGAGGGTCACGTACGGCTTCAACTGCCGTGCTCCCCCGGCCCGTTCACCATCCATCCGCCGGAGACGCAGGCGCCGGTGGTCGTCGGGGTGCGAGGGGTCGGCGGCGACGTCGCGCCGGCCGCGGCCAGGCCGCGCTGGGTGGTGTACGGGGACTCCATCACGGAGGGCTGGTGGTCGACCCGTCCCGCGCACGCCTGGCCGGCCGTCGCGGGCCGGGCGCTCGGCCTGGACACGGTGAACCTGGGCTACGCGGGCGGCGGCCGCGGCGAACTCGCCACGGCCGAACAGCTCGCCCGGCTTCCCGCCGATGTCCTCACGCTCGCCTTCGGAACCAACTGCTGGTCCCCGGTGCCGTTTTCGGCCCCTTTGATGTACGAGACGGTCCTCGCCTTCGTGCGGCTCGTGCGGCGGGGGCACCGGACGACCCCGCTGCTCGTGGTCTCCCCGCTGGTGCATCCGGAGGCCGAGGTGACGCCGAACGCGCTGGGCGCGACACTCGCGGAGCTGCGCGCCGCCCTGGAGGGCGCCGTCCGTGCGCTCATCGCGGAGGGCGACGAGCACCTCCATCTGCTGCGCGGGCACGGCCTGTTGACCCCGGAGCACCTCGCCGACGGGCTGCACCCCACCGACGAGGGCCATGCCCTGCTCGGCGCGGCGGTGGCCAAGGCGCTTGCTCCGCACATGCCGGAGCCCCCGCGAGAGGACTCACGGGGGCTCCGGGCCGTACCGGTGGGCGACTGACTCCGGTGAGCGACTAGCTCCAGCTGTTGTGGAGCGGCTTACCCTCGGCGTAGCCGGCGGCGGACTGGATGCCGACGACCGCCTTCTCCTCGAACTCGGCGAGTGAGGAGGCACCGGCGTAGGTGCAGGAGGAGCGGACGCCCGCGATGATCGAGTCGATCAGGTCCTCGACGCCCGGGCGGGCCGGGTCGAGGAACATGCGCGAGGTGGAGATGCCCTCCTCGAACAGGGCCTTGCGGGCGCGGTCGTAGGAGGACTCGTCGCTCGTACGGTTCTTGACCGCGCGGGCGGAGGCCATGCCGAACGACTCCTTGTACAGGTGGCCCTCAGCCGAGGTGTGCAGGTCGCCCGGGGACTCGTAGGTGCCGGCGAACCAGGAGCCGATCATGACGTTGGAGGCGCCGGCGGCGAGCGCCATGGCGACGTCACGCGGGTGGCGCACCCCACCGTCGGCCCATACGTGCTTGCCGAACTTCTTCGCCTCGGCGGCGCACTCCAGGACCGCGGAGAACTGCGGGCGGCCGACGCCCGTCATCATGCGGGTGGTGCACATGGCGCCGGGTCCGACGCCCACCTTGATGATGTCGGCGCCGGCCTCGATCAGGTCGCGCACGCCCTCGGCGGCGACGATGTTGCCCGCGACGATCGGGACCTGCGGGTCGAGGCCGCGGACGGCCTTGATCGCGGCAATCATCGATTCCTGGTGGCCGTGCGCGGTGTCCACGACGATCGTGTCGGCGCCGGCGTCCAGGAGCTGCTTGGCCTTGCCCGCCACGTCACCGTTGATGCCGACGGCGGCGGCGATGCGCAGCTTGCCCCCGGCGTCGGTGGCCGGGGTGTAGAGCGTGGCGCGCAGGGCGCCCTTGCGGGTGAGGATGCCGGCGAGGCGGCCGTCCTTGTCCACGGCGGGCGCGTAGCGGCGGTTGGCGCCGTCCAGCTTGTTGAAGGCCTCGCGCGGGTCGATGTCCGCGTCCAGAAGCACCAGGTCCTTCGCCATGACCTCGGACAGCTGGGTGAAGCGGTCCACGCCCGTCAGGTCGGCATCGGTGACGACGCCGATGGGCCGCTGGTCGGCGTCGACGACGACGCCCGCGTTGTGGGCCCGCTTCGGCAGCAGGGCGAGCGCGTCGGCGACGGTCTGGGTCGGGGCGAGGACGATCGGGGTGTCGAGCACGTGGTGGCGCGTCTTGACCCACGAGATCACCTCGGTGACGACCTCGATCGGGATGTCCTGGGGGATCACGACGATGCCGCCGCGGCGCGCCACGGTCTCGGCCATGCGGCGCCCGGCGATCGCGGTCATGTTGGCGACGACGAGCGGGATGGTGGTGCCCGTGCCGTCAGGGGAGGCCAGGTCGACGCCCTGGCGGGAGCCCACCGCGGAGCGGCTCGGCACCATGAACACATCGTCGTACGTCAGGTCGTACGGCGGCTTGATGTCGTTGAGGAAACGCACGTGCTGAACATCCCAGTCGTTCGAGGTGGCCCCCGGCATTTCAGCGAGGGGAAAAGCACGTAATTCATTGTCCCATGTTCGTACGATTGCGCTGCCCGGGCCGATCGTCCAGGGACCCGGCACAGGGCCTAGTGCGATCCTCCGAGCGCGAGGTGTACGGCGAGGGTTCCGTGCGGCTCCGACACGGCCGCGCCGCCCAGGACGTCGAGGGCGATGGCCCACTCGTCGGGCCGCCCGGCCGCGTACTCCTGCCAGCGCGTCACGACCAGGAGACGGCCGGGAACGGCCGGGCCCCAGTCGGGGTCGCCGAGACAGTCGGCGAGGGCGTCCCAGTTGCGGCCGAACCAGTCGGGGAACCGCAGCGCGGTGGCCACGCGGTCCATGAAGGCGGCCTTCCCGGTCACCCCTTCCAGGTCGAGGAGGTCGACGAGCCATCCCGTGGCCCGTACGGAGTCGAACGCTTCGGCCGTCATCGCAGCACCGCCTTGAACGTCTTGTAGTGGTCGCCGGTGTAGAAGAACTCGCCACTCTGCCCCGTGATCAGGCGCCGTGCCCCGCGGTCGCGCGAGCCCGGGGTGGGGACGGTGTACTCGTGGTAGTAGCCGCGTTTGTGCTGCGGCAGGAGCTTCTCGACGTTGCCGAACACCACGCCGTCCCTGCTGTACGGGAACGGGCCGCCCTTGTCGATGAGGGCGAGGGTCCTGCGCGCCTCGGCCGGCAGCGCGCCTGCCGGGACCGTGGCCATGCCCTTGGACCAGCCGGGGGCCGACGCGGAGGCGGATGCGTTGTGCGGGGAGCCCGCCGGTTTCGCCGTGTCCTTGCCGCCGCAGCCGGCGAGCAGCACCGCCAGACACACGAGGACCGGGGCGAGGGCGAGCCGGGCCAACCTGTTGATCATGTGCCGATGCTCCCATCAGGCGGTGGCGTGAGCGAATGCGTGGAGTGATGTTTCCGGGTCACGATGGAGTCATGCTCCTTGCCGACGTGGCCGGAACCTCGGCCGAGATCGCCGCCACCTCATCGCGCTCGGAGAAGTCCGCGCTCCTTGCCCGGCTCTTCTCGGCCACCGAACCCGATGAGGCTCCGCTGGTGGTGACCTATCTGGCGGGGCGGCTGCCCCAGCGGCGTACCGGGCTCGGCTGGAGCACCCTCAAGGACCGCCCGCCGCCCGCCGCCGAGCCCTCGCTCACCGTCCAGGACGTGGACGAACGCCTCGACCGCATCTCCGCGGTGGCCGGGAAGGGCGCGCAGGGCGAGCGCAAGCGGCTGGCCGGGGAGCTGATGGCGGCGGCCACCGCCGAGGAGCAGGAGTTCCTGGTCGCGCTGATCGTCGGCGAGGTGCGCCAGGGCGCGCTCGACGCGGCCGCCGTCGAGGGGCTCGCGGCGGCGGCCGGCGCGCCCGCCGCCGATGTGCGGCGCGCCGTGATGCTGGGCGGCTCGCTCGGCACGGTCGCCCGGGCCCTGCTCGCCGAGGGCCCGGCGGCGCTAGCCGCGTTCCGGCTCGACGTGGGCCGGCCCGTGCTCCCCATGCTGGCGCACACCGCGAAGGACGTCGGCGAGGGGCTCGACCGGCTGGGGCCGTGCGCCGTCGAGGAGAAGCTCGACGGCATCCGCGCCCAGGTCCACAAGGACGGTGACGCCGTACGGGTCTTCACCCGCACCCTGGACGAGATCACCGAGCGGCTGCCCGAAGTGGTGGCGGCGGCACGGGAGTTGGCGGCGGCGCGCGCCGTCCTGGACGGCGAGGTGATCGCCCTCGGCCCCGACGGCCGGCCGCGTTCGTTCCAGGACATCGCCGGGCGCGTCGGCTCCCGGCTCGATGTCGCCGGCGCCCAGGACCGGTTGCCGCTCTCCCCTGTCTTCTTCGACCTGTTGTCGGTGGACGGACGGGACCTGCTCGATCTGCCGGTGCACGAGCGGCACGCGGAGCTGGCCCGGATCGCGCCCGCGCCCCGGCGCGTACAGCGGTATGTGGTGCGGGACCCGGCCGATCCCGAACAGCGGCGCGGGGCCGAGGAGTTCGCCGCCCAGACGCTGGAGCTCGGCCACGAGGGCGTGGTCCTCAAGGCGCTCGACTCGACCTACACGGCGGGCCGGCGCGGCGCCTCGTGGCTGAAGGTCAAGCCCGTGCACACCCTCGACCTGGTGGTCCTCGCGGCGGAGTGGGGTCACGGCCGGCGCACCGGTTTCCTGTCCAATCTGCACCTCGGGGCGCGCCGCGAGGACGGCACGTTCGCGATGCTCGGCAAGACGTTCAAGGGGCTCACCGATGTCCTGCTCGCCTGGCAGACCGAGCGGCTGCGGGAGCTGGCGGTGGCGGAGGAGCCCTGGGGGGTGCGGGTACGGCCGGAACTCGTCGTCGAGGTGGCCTTCGACGGCGTACAGAGATCATCGCGGTACCCGGAAGGGGTCACACTGCGGTTCGCACGGGTAGTGCGCTATCGCGAGGACAAAAGGGCCTCGGAAGCGGACACGGTCGCGACGGTCGTCGCTCTCCCACGTTCTCGGCCTGGCCCGGACAGGGGGGAGGATCCGCAGCGCGACGGAAGGGAATGAACCGGTGGAGCACGGTCACGGCACGGGGCGGCTCGAACAGGCACAACGGCGGTCCCAGGAGGCCGGGTTGGCGGCCGCGAGGCTCACCGCGGAAGGGGTGCGGGCGGTCGCGCTGACCTGGGTGGACGTCGCGGGGCTCACCCGCGTCAAGGCCGTGCCGACGACCCGGCTCGCGCAGGTCGCGGCGCACGGCGTGGGCATGTCGCCGGTGTTCGACGTGTATCTGGTGGACGACTCGGTCACCACCAGCGCCCACATCGGCGGCCCCGACGGCGATCTGCGGCTCATCCCCGACCTGGACCGGCTCACGGTGCTCGCCGCGCAGCCGGGCTGGGCGTGGGCGCCCGCCGACCGTTTCGAGCAGTCGGGCGAGCCGTACGAGGCCTGCCAGCGGCTGTTCACGCGCCGGATGACCGAGCGGGCCGCTGAGCGCGGCATCGAGCTGCGGATGGGCTTCGAGACGGAGTGGGTGGTCGACCCGCCGCTCGCGGGACCGGCGTACGGGATGGCGCGGATCGTGGAGCGTGCACAGTACGTGGGCGATGTGCTCGGCGCTCTCGAAGCGCAGGGTGTCGAGGTGTTGCAGATCCACCCGGAGTACACGGCGGGCCAGTTCGAGGTGTCGGTGGCCCCGGCGGATCCGGTGGGGGCGGCGGATCTCGCGGTGCTCGTACGCGAGACGATCCGCGCGGTGTCGCTCCAGCACGGGCTGACCCCGTGGTTCGGCCCGGTCATCGACCCCGAGGGCGTCGGCAACGGCGCCCATCTCCACCTCAGCCTGTGGCGGGACGGCCGCAACCTGTGCCGGGGCGGCGACGGCCCGTCCGGCATGACCGCGGCCAGCGAGGCCTTCCTCGCCGGGATCCTCGACGCGCTGCCCGCGCTGCTCGCGATCGGCGCGCCGAGCCCCGCGAGCTACCTGCGCCTCGCGCCGTCGCGCTGGGCCGGCGCCTTCCAGTGCTGGGGGCCGGAGAACCGGGAGGCGGCGCTGCGCTTCGTGCCCGGCCCGCCCGGCACGGAGGGCGCCGCCAACGCCGAGGTCAAGTCGTTCGACCCGGCCGCCAACCCGTACCTCGTGACGGGCGCGGTCATCGCGGCCGGGCTCGCCGGCCTCGACGCGGGCCTCACCCTGCCCGAGCCGGTGGCGGGCGATCCGGTCGCCTCGGCGGGCGCCCGGCGGCTGCCCGGCTCCCTGCCCGAGGCGCTCGGCCACTTCACCGGGTCGGCGGTGCTGCGCGAGGCGCTCGGCGACGCGCTCTTCGAGGCGATCGTCTCGGTGCGCCAGGCCGAGACGAAACTCTTTGACGGCCGTACGCCGGCGGAGATCGCCGAGGCCACGCGCGGGAGGTACTGAGTGCTGCCGCTCGTCGACCACCACTGTCACGGC
>NZ_JBEZKW010000112.1:0-9119 GCF_040651795.1 Streptomyces sp. NPDC048361 | reverse complement strand
GCTACGGGGCGGGCCCCCATGCCACGCGGCCCCCGCCCCCGGGCGTTCGGCCCAACCCCCGCCTGGGGCGCCCCCAATTTAAGTTCCAGGCGGGGGCGCCGGCCGCCGTGAAGCACCGGGCGCCCCTTCGTGTGCGTCCGCCGCATCGCTTCCGGTACGGCGCGTACGCCGCACCGGAAGCGGTACGGCGCGCACGCCGGACTAGAAGCGGTACGGCGCGTACACCTCCATGCAGGCGCCCTTGTCGGCTCCGTTGACCGTCTCGGTGTCCTTGAGCGGGTCGGCGGCCTTGGGGTCCTGCTGGGGGTGGCTCGCGCCGGTGCGCCAGTCGCCGCCGACCACCAGGGTCAGCGCCTTGACGTCGGACGCCTTGACCGCGCTCGTGGGCAGCCCGAGGGCGGTGGCGACCGACGCGGCGTCCGCCTTGCCCTGGGCGCCGGCGCTCTGGGGGTAGTCGACCTCGCTGGTGGCGGCCGGACTGCTGGAGCCCGTCACGGCCTTGGCGAAGCCCTTGCCCTTGAGGGCGGTGGCCACCTCGGTGGCGCGGCCCTTGGCGGCGACGCGGCCGTCGGTGCCGGTGCCGTTGACGACGGTCACCGGGAGGGTGCCGGGGGCTGCGGCGGCCGGTCCCTTGGAGGCGGAGGGGGAGGGGGCGGCGGGTTTGCCGTCGTCCTTGCCGTCCAGCGGCTTGTCGTCCCGCAGCATCGCCCACAGCGCGTCGGCCCTGGCCTTGTCCGGGATCACATGGGCGTCCGGGTCCCTGGGGTCGGGCAGCCGCGGCATGGTCAGCATGTTGATGCGGTCCATGGGGATGTCCTTGAGCTCCATGCCCAGGTCGAACAGCTTCTTGACGGTGCCGAGCTCCGACGAGACCTGGAGCGACTTGGTCGCCGTCTCGGCGATGTCCATGAGGCGGCCCGTGTCGGTGAACGCGTTCTGGTCCTTCAGATTGCGGATCACCGAGTTCATGTACATGTGCTGGGCCTCGGAGCGGCCGATGTCGCTGCCGAAGGCGTGCCGGGTGCGCAGCCACTGGAGGGCCTGCTCGCCCTTCACCGTGTGGTTGCCCGCGGTCAGATGGAGGTGCGAGCCGCCGGGCTGGGCCTTGGTGGGATGGTCGTCGATGTTCTGCTTCACACAGACGTCGGCGCCGCCCACGGCGTCCGATATGGCGACGACACCCGCGAAGTCGACCATCATCCAGTGGTCGATGTAGATGCCGGTGAGCTTCTCCCAGGTGTCCAGGACACACCCCGCGCCACCGCGGCCCAGCGCCTCGTTGATGACGTTGCTGGTGGGCGCGTTGACCTTGTTGGTGTCGGGGTCCTTGCACTCGGGGATGGCGACCCGGGTGTCGCGCGGGATGCTCACGACCGAGGCGTTCTTGCGGTCGGCGGAGACGTGCAGCAGCATCTGCACATCGGCGTGGGGAGCGCTGCCGCGGTTCTCCTTGGCGCCGCCGAGCGCGACGTTCGCGTCGCTGTTGCGGCTGTCGGAGCCGATCAGAAGGATGTTGAGGGGGGTCTGGCCCTGGGCGTTCGGTGCGGCCTTCTTGGCGTCGCTGCCGCCGGCACTGCGGTCGCCCTTGCGGATGTTGTTGTTGAGGTGCTGGTAGTACGCGTAACCGGCGCCGGCCGTCCCGAGTATGAGCACCGCGAGGGTGATCGCGGTCCACTTCAGTACGCGGCGTCTGCGTTTGCCGCGTCTGCGGCGGCCACCGCCCTTACCCCGGCGCCCGCCGCCGTCGGAGGCCGATTTCGGCGCGGGTCCGGATCCGGATCCCGATGCAGGTCCCGATGCGGATTCCGCCGCGGATCCCGACGCCGTGTCCGAGCCCCCGGCCGGGCCGGCGGGTCTCGCCGGCCCGCCGGGCCCGTCCGCCGCGGTCGCGCCGGCCGTGTCGTGCTCGTACAGGCCCTCGTCCCAGCCGAGTTCGCCCGCGTGCTCCACACGGCCGTGCGTCCCCTCCCCGCGCACGCTGTTGTTCCCCACCCCGGTACCCCCCTGTCGTTCAGACTCCCCCTGAGGCCCGGGCGGGCCGTGAGTCTGCTATTTGGCGCACACCGACTTGTCGGCTTCGACCTTCTGAATGCCCTCCGGCGCCTTGGCCGGAGCGGCGATGGGTGTTCCCGCCTGGCTGAAGTCGGGGCCGAGGGTCAGCACCATGGGCTCCTTGCCCACGGCGTCCTTCGTGCCCGGCTTCAGCGCCGCGGCGGACAGGCCGAGCAGATCCGCGAGCTTGCGGGCCTGGTCGGCCTGGTTCGGCGCGTACGCGAGGACGGTGGCCGGCACCTTCTGCGGTGCGTTCGCCCCGTTGCTCGACTTGAGTACGCCCTTCTGGTTCTGGAGCCAGGTGACCATGTCGCCCGCGGAGCCCGCCTTCGCGCCGCCGTTGAGCACGGTGACCCGTACGTCGGAGGACTTGGCGCGCGGGCCGTTCAGCCGGGCGGCCGCCTCGGCCTCGGCCGCGCTCTTGGACGCCGCCTCCTTCTTCTTCACCTCGGTGAGCGAGGTGTCGGCGCGCATCATCGCGAACAGCGGGTCGGCCCTCGTCGGGTCCGGCACCACCGTGATGTGGTTCTTGCCCTCGGCCGGGTTGTCGATGACCGGAAGCGTGGTGAAGGTGATGTTCTTGGCGTCGATCTTGCCGAGGACCTGGGCGAGGTCGGTCAGCTTCTTGATACTGCCTATCCCCGAGTCGACCGTGAGCGCCTTGGTCGCCGCGTCCGCGAGCCCGTACAGCTTGGTCGGGCTGCCCAGGGTGTCGTCCGACTTCATCTGCCGGATCATCGAGCCGATGAACTGCTGCTGCTGCTTGATCCGGTCGAGGTCGCTCTCGTTGCCGAAGCTGTGCCGGGTGCGCACGAACGCGAGGGCCTGCTCGCCCTTGACGACGCTCTGACCGGCCGGGAGCTTCAGATGCGACTTGGGGTCGTTGACCGCCTTGGCGAGGCAAATCTTGACACCGCCGACGGCCGTGGACAGCTCCTTGACGGCGTTGAAGTCGGCCATCATGAAGTGGTCGACGGTGAGCCCGGTGAGCTGCTTGACCGTCCGCATGGTGCAGCCCGGGTCGCGGCCCTCCTGGCCCAGGCTCGTGTTGAACCGTACGTTCTTCTCGCCCGGCACCGTCTTGGTGGTGCCGTCCTTCTGCTTGGTCGGGCAGGCGGGGATGTCGGTGATCATGTCGCGGGGGATGGAGAGCGCGGTCGCGTTGGTCCGGTCCGCCGAGACGTGGAAGAGGATGTTGGTGTCGGCGTGGCCCTCGCTGCCGGCATCGCCGTACCCCTCGTTGCCCTTGCCGGTCCGCTTGTCGGTACCGATGACGAGGATGTTGAACGCCCCGTCGGGCACCGAGCTCTTGCTGCCCGCGTCACCCACGTCGACGGTGCTGATGTTGCCGTTGAAGTGCTGGTAGAGCCAGTAGGCGCCGCCCGAGCCGACGACGAGGACGAACCCCATCACACCGCCCGTCCACAGCAGGACCTTCTTCTTGCGGGTCGCCTTGGGCTTGCGCTTGCGGCGGCCCTGCGCATCGGGGGACTCCCCGGACGGACCCTTGCCGGAAGGAGCCTTGCCGGCCCGGCGGTTGCGCTGACCGGGCACCTCGCGCCGCCCGGAACGCCCGGACTGCCCCGATTCCGACTCGGTCGTGCGGCGCGTGGAGGGCCGGCGCGGGCCGGGGGGCGACTGCGTTCCGGAGGGGCCCAGTCGCAGTTCGTATGTGCCGGTATCCGGGTTGAGGACCCACTGGTCTGCGGGGTCGACGTCGTCGGCCCGGCCACGGCTCTGCGCATCCACGGTTGCTTCTGTCCTCCGTCGGTGCGAGTCGCTTCCCCCAAAGCGCTCAGTCATTCGCTCCTGCAGTGCGCGGCCCGCCGGCCGGTCGCACCGGATCGCGTCACACTATCTGGCCAGTTCGTCCCAGAGCGACGGCCGTGACACATTCCACGCCCTTTACAACCGGGCATTTGGCCCCAATCCGCAGCCGGTCACGCGGAATTCACAGGTCGCTCACGCCCCGCTGGACCCTAGGCACACGGGGAGGACGCGGCGTTCGTACCCGGGTAGACGGGGGTCGCCGACGCGCTGGGCGAAGGGTCCGGATCGTCGGGCTTGTCATCCCCGCCGGAGCCGGAGCCGGAGCCGGAGCCGGAGCCGGAGCCGTTCCCGGAGCCGGTGCCGCCCTCCTTGGACTTGGCCATATCCGCGGCGGGCGCCACCTTGATCGGCTGGTCCTGCCGCAGCTGGGTGAAGAGCCGGTCCGCCTCCGGCTGAACCAGTTCGTCCCGATTGCGGTCGTACGCGTACGGCTGACGCGGAACCGTGAGGAAACGGATGTTCTTGGTAGGAATGCCGCGCATCGAACTCACCAGGTCGTACAGGTCCTTGAGGCTGTTCAGGCCGGCGTCCGTGGTCAGCGACCGCGTCGCCGCGTCCAGAACCGGGACGAGCCGGGCCGGGTTCAGCAGCACCCCGTTGCTCTGCACCTTCTTCATCAGCGACCCGAGGAACTGCTGTTGGCGGTCCATGCGCTGGGTGTCGCTGCCGTCCCCGAAGCCGTGCCGGGACCGTACGAAACCGAGCGCCTGCTCGCCGCGCAGGAGTTGCCGGCCGGCGGGAAGCTTGAGGTGCGCCTGGCGGTCCTCGACCGGCTCCTTGAGGCAGACCTCGACACCGTCCACCGCGTCGACCATGTCCTTGAACCCGCTGAAGTCGACGACCACGTGGTGGTCGATGCGCACCCCGGTCATCTTCTCGACCGTACGGATCGTGCAGGCCGCCCCGCCGATCTCGAACGCCGAGTTGAACTGGGCGAACTGCGCCCTGGACGTGGTGCCGTCCGGCTCGCCGCAGGCGGGCAGGTCCGCCATCAGGTCGCGCGGCAGCGAGACGGCGGTGGCGCTCAGCCGGTCGGCGGCCAGGTGCAGCAGGATCGTGGTGTCCGAGCGCTGGCTGCCGCCGTCGTCCCTGCCGTACGAGGAGTTGCTGCCGGCTCGCGAGTCCGAGCCGATGAGCAACAGGTTCTCGGCGCCGTGCACGACCGGGGCCGGCCGGTCACCCGCGTACTTGTCGAGTTCGCGCGCGGCGGAGGTGTCGGTGTGGATGTTGCCGTCGAGCTTGCGGTAGAACCACCAGCCGGTGCCGGCGGCCGCGAGCACGACGACGGAGACCCCGAGCGCGGTCCAACGCAGCCAGCGGCGACGGCGGTTGGGGACGGCGGCGTCGCCCTCGCCACCGTCGGAGCCCTCGTCACCGTGGGTGCCGTGGGCGCCGTCGGTGTTCTGGGTGGGCGTGGTGTCGTCGGCCTTGGCCTCGCCACCGTCGGTGCCGTCGGTGTTCTCGGCAGGGGTGGTGTCGTCGGCCTTGGCCTCGCCGGACCCGCCGGTGTCGTCCCCGGCCGGGCGCTCCGGTCCGGAAGGCGTGCCAGCACTGTCGGTCACGTCGGCGTCCATCCTCATGGGCCCTCGGGGGCCGTCACGGGCCGGCGGTACTGTGCGCCGCCGGGCACCCCGGTAGACGGCCGAATCGCGCGCATGGTTGTGCGTACGGTCGATCATGTACCGGAGGTGCCTGCGGAGCCCGGGGGCCGGGCCCCCGCGTGGGCCACAAGGGTGGAGATCGGTTCAGTACCGGGTCGGGAGCAGTGCGGCGGCCCGGAGCCGGACGGTCACAGCGAGCGGTGGGTGACCCGCTCGCTTTCGGCGCGCTTGTCGAGCCCGCCGTCGGCCAGTTGGCCGAGGTTGCGGCACAGGACGACCGAGCCGCCCGCGGCGAGCGGAGCGTAGAGACCGCTCGCCAGCCCGGGCCAGTCGTCGTACGCGAGCCCCGAAAGGAGCCGGGCCCCGGGCGCGAGGCCGAGCGCCGCGGCCTCCTCGCGGGCTCGGGCGACGAGTTCGGCGGCGCTCACGTCGAGGCCGCCGACGGCGAGCGCGGGGGCGTCGGGGTCGACGGGTGCGTACGGCGCGAACCGGTCGCCCTGGCTCGGCACCTCGACGGCGTAGTCCGCGAAGCCTGCCGGGGGCTGCGGGAAGCGGCCGCCGAGCGGACGCAGCGCGAGCGCGACCCGTTCGCTGGTGCAGGCGCGCGCCTCGTCGAGGGTGTCGGGGCCGCTGACCACGAGGTCGGCGGCGGCCGGGTCGGCCCCGATCTCGACGGCCACGCCCACCGAGTGGCAGGCCATCAGCCATACGGCGCTCTGCCAGTGCGCCGGGAGCAGCAGCGCGAGCCGGTCGCCGGGCTCGGCACCCAGATCGCCCTGGAGCAGATTGGCGGTCTTGGCCACCCAATTGGCGAAGGTGGCGACGGACAGTTCGACGCGTTCGCCGGTGGCGTCGTCGTAGAAGGTGATGAGGGGGCGGCCCGGGTCCGCGGCGAGCGCGGATCGCAGCAGGTCGGCAGGGGTGCGGTCGCTGGCGTTCACGCGGGCAAGGCTACGTGGCGCGCCCGGGCGGCACCGGCACCGGTGGGCCGGGTGCGTACGGTGCGTACACCGGTTTGGCCGACGGGCCGTCAGTTCAGCATTGGACAGATTTGAACCAGTATGTCCACGATCGTCACCATGCGTAGCTTCCTTGCGTCTTCGATCGGCGTCGCCGCAATCGCGGCCCTCGCACTGCCCCTTGCCCCCGCCGCGCCCGCCGCGGTCCCGGCCGCCGCCGCGGAACCGGCCGGCTCCACCCAGTCGCTGGCGCTCGCGCCGCTGCCCGGCGCGAACCGGTCGGCGGCCGGCGCCTCCCAAGAGGGCCTCGCGGTACGGGAGGTACGGCCGTTCTCGCTGGTCGGCGTCGTCTGGGACAACGCCGACGACGAACTGCACGGCAGCGTCCAGGTCCGCACCCGGGCCCGCGCCACCGGCACCTGGTCCGCCTGGCAGGACCTGGAGACCCACAACCACGACCATGGAGCGGACCCCGGAACACCCGAGGCGGAGCGCCCGCTGCACGGCTCCACCGCGCCCCTGTGGGTCGGCGACTCCGACGCCGTCGAGGCACGGGTCGACGCCGAACCGGCCGAGGAGGGACAGGAAGCCGCGCCGCTCCCCGGGGGCCTTCGGCTGGATCTCGTCGACCCCGGACCGGGACCGGCCGGGCGGGACGCGGGCGAGAGCACCCGCGCCGCGCAGACCCCCGACGTCCTGCCCGCGCTCGACGAGACCGCGACGCAGGCCGAGGCGGCCGAGGTACCCGGCTCCTACGCATCCGGGTCCGACAGCATGGCCCGCCCGTACGTCGGGCCGCGGCCGCGCATCATCACCCGCAAGGGGTGGGGCGCCGACGAACGGCTGCGTGAGCGCGGCTTCGTCTACACCAAGAGCGTCAAGGTCGCCTTCGTCCACCACACCGCGTCCGGCAACGGATACAGCTGTGCCCAGTCGGCCTCCGTCCTGCGCAGCATCTACCGCTTCCACGTCAAGAGCAGCGGCTGGCGGGACATCGGCTACAACTTCGCGGTCGACAAGTGCGGAAACATCTACGAGGGCCGGGCCGGGGGAGTCACCAAGGCGGTGCTCGGGGCGCACACGCTGGGCTTCAACACCAACAGCACGGGCATCGCGGTCCTCGGCACCTACAACAGGACCAACCCGTCGGCCGCCGCCCTCAGGGCCGTCGAGCAACTCGCGGCCTGGAAACTAGGTCTGTACGGAGTGAACCCGAAGGGCAAGAGCACGCTCGTCTCCGGCGGAGGCAACCGTTACAAGAAGGGGCGCAGCGTCAAGTTCAACGCCATCGCGGGCCATCGCGACGGGTTCGCCACCGATTGCCCGGGGGCCCGCCTGTACAGCAGGCTCGGCGCGGCCCGGGTCACCGCCGCCCACTACCAGGGCCGGCGCTGACCGGGTCGTGAACGCCTTCGGGGGGTCTGCATAAACTGGCCGGCCGGGAGATCCGCCGAACACACGACGGAATCCGAAGGCCGGCCCCAGCAGGAAGCAGAGACGACAGGTGACTGAAGCGATCCTCCTGGTCGGCGGCAAGGGGACGAGGCTGCGCCCGCTCACGGTGCACACGCCCAAGCCGATGGTTCCGGCGGCGGGCGTCCCCTTCCTCACCCACCAGCTGGCCCGGGCCCAGGCGGCCGGCGTCGACCACATCGTGCTCGCCACGTCCTACCTGGCCGAGGTGTTCGAGCCGTACTTCGGGGACGGTTCCGCGCTCGGCCTCAGCATCGAGTACGTCACCGAGGACGAGCCGCTCGGCACGGGCGGCGCGATCCGCAACGTGGCGTCCCGGCTCCGCTCCGGGCCCGACGAGCCGGTGCTGATCTTCAACGGGGACATCCTGACGGGCCTGGACATCCGGGCCCTCGTGGACACCCACCGCACCTCGGGAGCGGACGTCTCCCTGCATCTGACCCGGGTCGACGACCCGAGGGCGTTCGGGCTCGTGCCGACGGACGCGGCGGGCCGGGTCACCGCGTTCCTGGAGAAGCCCCAGACGCCCCAGGAGATCGTCACCGACCAGATCAATGCGGGCGCGTACGTGTTCCGGCGCTCGGTCATCGACGAGATCCCGGCGGGCCGGCCGGTCTCCGTCGAGCGCGAAACCTTCCCCGGCCTGCTGGCGCGCGGCGCCCACCTCCAGGGCATGGTCGACTCGACGTACTGGCTCGACCTCGGCACCCCGGCGGCCTTCGTCCGCGGCTCGGCCGACCTGGTCCTCGGCCGCGCCCCGTCCCCCGCGGTCCCCGGCCGCTGCGGCGACCGCCTGGTCCTGCCGACGGCGACGGTCGCCCCCGACGCGAAGCTGACGGGCGGCACGGTGGTGGGGGAGGACGCGGTGGTGGGCGCGGGCGCGCGCATCGCAGGCAGTGCGATTCTGCCCGGGGCGGTCGTGGAGGCGGGGGCGGTGATCACGGATTCGCTGGTGGGGGCGGGTGCGCGCATCGGCGCGCGGACGATTCTGGACGGGGCGGTGGTGGGGGACGGGGCGGTCGTGGGCTCCGACAACGAGCTCCGCTCGGGGGCCCGGGTGTGGTGCGGCGCCGCCCTGCCGGCGGGGGCGGTCCGGTTCTCCTCGGACCAGTAGGAGTCACCCTTTCGACCCCGGGCGGGGTGGGGGTGCTCGCGCAGTTCCCCGCGCCCCTTCGACTCTCCTCGGACCAGTAGGAGTCACCCT
>NZ_JBEZKW010000111.1:0-10288 GCF_040651795.1 Streptomyces sp. NPDC048361 | reverse complement strand
CCCGTAGAGACCATCCTGACCTGCGAGTTCTGGCGCCGCCTGCACCAGACCCGGGCCATGGTCAGCCACTACCGCCGCCGCGGCGACCCCCTCCCGCACCGCCTACAGGCCGGGGCCCACCATCGACCGATCCCACCGATCACCGACCCTCAAGATCTCCGGCTGTAATACTTGGCGGGCTCGGTCGGCGGTGGCGCCCGCACTGTTACCGAACGGCTCGACGATCTTGACCCAGGAGATTCGGTGGCAGGCTCTTCGATGACGCACACGCGCAGCAAGTCCTCGACGACGGCCAGGGCGCGCGTACACCGACCCCACCACGGCGCCACGGGCAGCGGACGGCAGGCGGTTCAACCGCATGGCGGTGTCCGCGATTCGCGGACCCGAGACAGTCGCCGATCCGGTCACCGCATAGCCAGCGAACAGCGTGCGCGGCGTCGGGCGATCAAGCCAAATGTCGAGGAGGCGGCGTTCTGGTCGTCGCATCGAAATGTGCCTGAGGAGTCGGGGGTGCGCGCCCGCGCCTAGGTTCCAAGTCCGCCGGGTGAGTCATGTTCTACCTGTTGCGATGACCGGTCTGGGGAAAGTCCACTTCAGGTTGTCGCAGGTCAAATGGACCGTAATGTTCAGGTGTTCGATTTACTCATGTTGTTTTGGCCAACGGTGGTCAACTCCGTTGCCCCTTCCCCAAGGGCAGGCAATGATCTCCTCAACGCAGCGGGGCGGGCACCGAGTGCCCGCCGGGTGGACCTGCAGAACACGTCACGCTGTCCAGGGCCCGGACCTAGCGAGGCGATAGGGGCCACCCTGTCCCATGGGCACCGCTAAGTGGCCAACGCCCCGAGAGGGGCAACGGAGGGGAATCTTGAGCATGTCCAGAACCAAGATGTTCGCCGTCGCAGCTGTCACCGGCGTGGCGATCCTCGGTGCGACGCCGGCGTTCGCGACCAACATCGACAGGGCTCGGACCGGCGTGTCCGCCTGGAGTCACGGTGCCAACGGCCAGATCGCCGTCGCGGACACCAAGGGCGACAGCCACGAGGTCTACGCCAACTACGACCGCAAGTACAACAAGGACCTCGAGCTCCGCAACAGCAGCGGCAACGGGACCACGGCCTACAGCTCCAACGACACGGGCAACCCTGTCCAGGACATCCAGGCGTGCGTGGCGATCAACCTCTCGCCTGACGACTGCACCGTCTGGTGGAGCGACCGCTGACCCAGCTGACCCGGCACTGCAGCTGACCTAACACGGCGGGGGCGGCCCACCGGGCCGCCCCCGCTCGGCCCACCGGGCAAGTGCGGCGAGAAGTGAACTATGGAGACCAGGGCTTCGAGGAACATGAACGAACCTGTGTTGCGCGTGAAAAAGCTCGACCACACCGTGGGCGTCCGACGGCTCTTTGAGTCGCTGGACCTGGAGGTTCGGGCGGGCGAATCGGTGGCGATCATGGGGCCGAGCGGATCTGGCAAGAGCACCCTGCTCTCCTGCATCCTCGGCCTGGTCCGTGCCGACACCGGCGCGGTCGAGATCGCCGGCACGGACATAACCGCGCTTCGCGGTGCAGCCCTGGCCCGGCACCGAAGCCGACACATCGGCATGGTCTTCCAGTTCGGTGAACTGCTCCCCGAACTGTCTCCCCTCGACAACGTCGCACTGGCCGCTCTGCTCGCCGGAGTCCCACGGCACGACGCCTATCGCCAAGCAGGCGCGCTTCTGGCCGAGTTGGACGTTCCGACCGCCTCGTCGAGTGACCACATGTCGGGGGGAGAGCGCCAGCGCACCGCGGTGGCACGGGCGCTCATCAACTCGCCGGCTCTGCTGCTCGCGGACGAGCCGACGGGTGCCCTGGACACCGAGACCCGAGACCGGGTGGCAGAGCTTCTGTTCAGCATGCCCGCGCGCCACCAGTGCGGGCTCCTCGTCGTCACCCACGACGGGGCCATCGCCCAGCGCGCCGATCGGACACTCAGCCTGCTCGGTGGTGCCTTGTCGGCGACGAACAGCAGCGGAACGGGCGCACGGTGAAGGAACGCGGAGTCGGCGGACAACTGATGCGGGTGGGTCGGGCCGCCGACCGCAGAGCAGAGGCGGGACGGGTCCGGTTCGTCGCGCTCCTGGCGGCCACGGCCCTCCTCGCACTCGGCATCGCCGCCATGCTGGCCGCCCACGCGACCTACCAGGGGCAGTCGGACCGCGGACTCGCACGCAATCCGATCAGCCACGAAGACCGTCCAGACCTGCCCGGCACTGCCCTCTGGTCGAAGTCCACCGACTCCGTCCCCGGCGGCGGTTTCTTCTCCATCGTGTTCATCACACCGCTCGCACCAGACGCGCCCCTGCCCCCCGGGCTCTCCGCCTGGCCCGCCCCAGGAGAAGCCGCTCTCTCTCCCCGGCTGCGGCAGCTGGGGACCGAGGACGGCATCGCCACGCGATACGGGCGTGCCACTGCGGAGATCGGCAACGCAGGCCTCCAGTCGCCGGACGAACTGCTCGCCTACATCCGTCCGCGCGTCGCCCTGTCCGCGGACAAGGCGACGAGCATCATCGGGTATGGCCGTCCCGCGCACGCCTCACCAGTCAGGATGGGCCAGCTCTCGTACGCCCAACCCGAGTGGGCCTTCCAAATCATGCCGGGCGGGCTGGTCCTGCTGCCCGTCGCAGTCCTTCTGGTGGTCGCCGCGCGCTCCGGCTCCCACAGCCGTGACCGCCGCACCGCCCTGGTGGACGCCCTCGGAGGTACGCCACGCGCCCGCGCCCTGATCGTCCTGGGCGAGGTCAGCCTGCCGGTCCTGGCCGGAGCTGTGATCGCGGCCGCAGTGGTGGGCGCGTTCTGCACCACTGATGTGCGGCTGCCCGGGACCGGGTTTGTCGTCTCGGCCGGCGATGTCCGCGCCAGGTGGTGGGAACTGCTGCTGGGTGTAGCGGTCTCCGCCGCCGTGGTCGTCGTGGCATCCGTCGCCGCGAGCCGAATCTCTCGCGCTGCTGGAGGAAACCGGCCTGCGAGCACTCGCCGGTCGCCCGCCCGCTGGGCGATCCTGTGTCCGGTGTTCCTGCTGATCGCCGTCCGCGGCCCAGACTTCTTCGCCAGGGGGACATACGCGAACCTGCTGATCAACTGGGCAGGCGCAGCAGCCACCCTGATGACCCTCCCAGCCGCCATCGCCGTCCTCATCGCTCAGCTCGGGCGCATGATGAGCACCATCGGACGCCGATTCGGGCACCCCAGCCTCTTGGTGGCCGGACAGCGTGTTACGGCTCACCCGGGCCCCACCGCACGTATGACGGCAGCGGTGGTCGTCGCCCTCGGACTTCTCATCCAGGTAGTGGCATGGCAGAGCTTGTTCGGCGACACCGCCCGGGCCGCGCAGGCGACCGTCGACCGGATCGGCAACAGTGCCCTCTTCATGCAACCAGGCACCGTCACGCCCCAGCAGATGGACGCTTTCGTACGCAAACTGCCCCCGACAGAGCAGGCCGTCCAGCTCATCAGCTCCGGCGGCGAGTCCACCGCCACTCTTCAGGGCACGTGCCCGGGACTGGCCGCGCTGCAACTCCCGTGCAGCCCCGAGCCCGTCACACTCAGCCAGGTACCCACGGACCCGCGTGTCCGCGAGATCATCGGCTGGAGTGCCTCCGGCAGCACTACCGTGGTCGTGCGTAAGCTCCCCCACCCCGCCGAACCAGCGCCGTCGGATGCAGAGGAGGTTCCGCCCACCATTTTGGTATCCGTAGACGGACACGACCTCCCCGTCTCCACGCTGAAGCAACTGGCCTACCAGGTGTTTCCCAAGGGAGCAGCCATCGACCCGCCCGGTGGTGAATGGCTGGTGGACGGTCAGCTCAAGCGGTCCCAGGGACTGTGGATCACCCTCTTCGGATTCATCGGCATCCTTATCCTCGCGGGCGCGTCGGTCATCAGCGGCACCGCCGAGTTCCTGCGCAACGGCCGCGCCCTCGCGCCCATCAGCGTCCTGTCGGGAAACCGCAGGATCTACTGGAGCACCGCCGCCTGGAGCCTGCTCATCCCCTTCGCCCTGGCCGGCAGCATCGGCTGCCTCGTCGGAACATGGCTCGCCTTCCCCAAAACAGCCGACGGCTCCTCATTCATCTCCGGAAGCTTCCTCGCCGCCTGCGCACTGGGCGTATCCGTGATGGGCCTCCTGGCCTGCGGCTGGGGCGCGCACGTCGCTGCTCGACAAGCCCACGCGTGGCGGCCCCGAGGAGATTGACCCAGCCGCAGGGCTGGTGCGCCCGCGTCTCAGCTCCCCGAACTGGGTTGCCTGGTTCATGCGACGAGGGCAGGCCCGAGGCTGCTGCCCGTCGTCACCGATCGGACTGCGGTGCTTCCCCATCAGGCCTCCAAGAGGGCGGCTGCGGGATTCCACGGTAGGCGCTCAGGGCTGTGTTGCGAGTCGCTTTCTGCTGAGCTGCTCCGGCGTCAGCCGGTCTCCGGGCTCCCGGGCCGAAGGTCCGCGAACATGGGCGCCTGGTTGCCCGGGTACGCGATGGGTGCGGCCGGGCCCGGACGTCGCCCACAGGGCGTCCAGGGCGGCGACAGCGGCTTGCGCGGTGGTGTCGTCGGCGGCGGTGATGTCGATGACGAGGAGACCGGGCTCTGACAGGTGTACGGGGTCGATGGCGTCCATGATCCCTGGGACGAGACTCAGGCGGCCCAGGGTTCGGCGCCGGCGTCCGCATCACTCCTTTGAGCGAGCCGCCCTGAGCCTCGAGGTGTTTCAGGTTTCGGGATGGGCCAGGCGGCCGAGCAGGGTTACCGCGTCGTCGAGGGGCACCGGTTGGAAGAACTGTGCGTCGGTGCGCTCAACGGCGGCCATCGCGCGTGGGGCCAGGTCGGCGCCGGCGTCGGTGACGCGCAGTCGTTTGGCGCGGGTGTCGGCCGGGTCGACTTCACGCTCGATCAGGGGCGTTACCCCTTGATCGTGGACACCCTGATCATTGGATCGTGAAGATCCGAAGGACAGGAGTTCCCGTTGGGGACGTCGAAGTACTCGCCTGAGTTCGGGGGGATGCCGTCGCGTTGTACCGCTCCAGCCCGGGGCGGATGTATGCGTCGGTGGCCAAGGATCTCGGGGTGAACCACGAGACGCTCCGCACCTGGGTGCGGGATGCCGAGCAGGCCGCCGTGCCCGGCGCGGTGGAGGCCAGCGCGTTGGAGAAGGAGAACGAGCGGCTGCGGGCCGAGGTGAAGGAGCTCGAGCTGGAACGCGAGATCCTGCGGAGGGCCGCGAAGTATTTTGCGGGCGAGACCAGCTGGTGAGCCGTTTCCAGTTCGTTGCCGACCACCATGACGCCTTCGGCGTGAAGCGGCTATGCCGGATCCTGGGGCTCTCCCGTTCCGGGTTTTACCGGCACCGGGCCGGCTCGGATGCGCGGGCCGGGCGGGCACGTGCGGAGGCCGAGCTTGCCGGGCGGATCACGTCGATCCACACCGAGTCCGACGGCACCTACGGGGCTCCGCGCATCACCGCCGGGCTCCAGGGTGCCGGGCTGCGGGTCAATCACAAGCGGGTGGAACGCGTCATGCGGAAGTTCGACATCGTCGGGCTGCACCTGCGCAAGAAGGTCCGCACCACGGTCCCCACGGCCGACGCCGTCCCGGTGCCCGACCTGATCCAGCGGGTCTTCACGGCCTCCGCGCCAAACAAGAAATACGTCGGCGACATAACCTATCTCCCGGTCAGCGACGGCCATTTTCTCTATCTGGCAACGGCGTTGGACCTGCACTCCAAGCGTCTGGTGGGCTGGTCGATCGCCGACCACATGCGGATCGAACTGGTCACCGACGCCCTCAAGGCCGCCGCCGGCGCGCGGGGAGGGAACGTGCGCGGAGCGATCTTCCACAGCGACAAAGGAGCCCAATACGCCTCCAAGGAGTTCGCCCAGGTCTGCAAAGACCTCGGCGTGATCCGATCACGCGGGGCCGTCGGCACCAGCGCGGACAACGCCGCCGCGGAGTCGTTCAACGCCAGCATGAAAAGGGAGACCCTCAAGGGCGCGAAACGCTGGCCCGGAGCCCGCGCCGCCCGCCTCGCCGTCTTCCGCTGGGTCACCCGCTACAACACCTGGCGACGGCACTCAGCCCTCGGCCGGCAGAGCCCGATCAACTGCGAACAGCGATCACCTACGCTGGCCTCCGCCGCATAACAACCGGTGTCCACGATCAAGGGTGAAGGCCCTGATGCAGCGCTCCGGTCGGCCGCCGAAGTCCACGGCCGTCTCGCGCGGGCGCCCGGTGACGTGCAGTCGGGGGTAATCGCGGGGGCCGCCATGGGTTTCCCTGTTTCCTGTTCCCGGAGGCGTCGGGAAACGCGTGGACCTGGCGGTGAGCCGTGAGGAGACTCCTGGCATCGGGTCCGCGGACAGCCGGGCCCGGCCTTGCCCGCCCCGCGGGCGCGACGTTCATCGAGGAGAGACCCATGAAGTTGCGTACCTGGTCCCTGGCGTGCGCCCTGTCCCTGACCGCCCTGCTCGTGCCCGTCTCGGACGTGGCGGCGGCCCCCGCCGCCCCGGCCGCGCCCTCCTGCACCAAGGGGTCGATCTGCTTCTACACCGGTTCCCGCTTCGACGGCCGCAGTTGGGAGTGGGTCGCCAAGGACGGCTACCACGACATGCCGGCGGAGTTCCACGACCACGTCGGCTCGTTCGTGTCGAGCGCGGAGGGCTGTTTCATCAACTGGGACCCGAAGGAGACCCGTGTAGTGCACTCCGGCGACAGCCGTATCGACTACGTGTCCGACTTCGGCGGCCGGATCGACGGAGTGGGCCAGGTCTGCTGAGGCCCGCCGTGCCGGTCCGGCGGGATCGTTACCGGGTAGCCCGGTCCATGACATTGGCAAGAAGTGCCATTGATGGCACCGGTACCGCATCGCAACACTGATGGCGAGCCCCATCTCGGGGCACCGAGCCAAAGGGGGAGGAACATGCGTAAGTCCGCGATGATCACCGGAGCCCTGGCCCTGGCCGTGAGCGGTGGCCTGGCCATGGCGCCCAGCGCCACCGCGGCCACCGCCTGTCCGTCCGGAGCCGTCTGCATCCGCGAGACGGACGGCAGCATCCTCAGCAAGAACATCTTCTACAGCTATGGCGCGCACAACCTGTCGAACGTGACGGGTTACCGCGTCATCGTCAACAGTCAGACCGGTGGCGCCGGTTTCCAGGTCTGCTTCGCGTACAACGGCGGCAACTGCTCCGGCGTGGCTCGTGACACGGGCGAGTACGCGCCGTACGACATGACGCCGATCAACTCCGTGGTCCTCGTGCGCTGACTGGAACCAGGCGCATGTCGCCGGTGACCGCCGCCTCGCAGGAGGCGGCGGTTCCGCGGTTGTGGAACCGCTGAATACCTGGCAGCGCTCGATCAGTCCCACAAGGTGATCCGCGAAGACTGCAGACTCAACCACCCGCTAAGTGGTCGGCTTCGGAAGTCGTTCGGGGGTTGACTGGAGCACTCGTCTTGTGGAGTCCAGGTAGTGGAGCGGACGTGCCATCGGATTCGTTGCGCATGACGCCAGCGTGGCCCATCTGTGCCCAGCTGGGAGAGCCGGATGTGGACCGGTCTATGGCAGTGGGTGTGCCCAGTTTCCGTCCTCGGTTTCCGGGCTGGTTGGTCGCTGTGGGCCAGCCGCGCACCGCAGTCAGGCACTCGTCGTATAGGTCCATGATTTCGCCTTTGCCGTCGTTGACGACCCACGTCATCGATGCGGCATCCAGGCACGCGAAGGCGGTCGCGATCACCGCGCGAGCCTTCGCGCCCTCGCTGGCAGTAGCTACGTCCATACGGGTCTCGATGAGCGGCAACAGGTTCTCCTGAAACCGCAGTCGCTTTTCGAGCCAACCGGCACGCAACGAGGCAGTGTTGTGCAGGAGGCGGAACCGGGCGATGGACCAGGCGCGCCGGCAACTCGGCCCCCTCGACCTGCTCTTCCTCAACGCGGGCATCTCCCGCCCCGGCCCGATCGAATCAACCGACGAAGACGCCTTCGACGCCCTGTTCGACATCAACGTCAAGGGAAACTTCTTCACCCTGCAAAAGGCGCTGCCGCTCCTCAACGAGGGCGCCTCAGTCGTGTTCACCGGTGGGTGCGGCCGAAGGGCTCGGGGCCGCGATGACAGCGGCCAAGGGTGCCCTGCTGCCCCTCATACGGTCCCTCGCGCCCGAACTCGCCCCCCGCCGCATCCGCGTCAACGCGGTTAGCCCGGGAATGATCAACACCCCTGCCTACAGCAAGATGGGTATCTCCCAGGAAATGATCGACTCCTGGGCCCGGAAGGTCCCACTCGGCCGCGTCGGCGCTCCCGCCGACATCGCCGAAGCCGTGGCCTTCCTCGCCTCGGACGCCGCTGGTTACATCACCGGTGACAACCTCACCGTCTCCGGTGGCGTCGGTGTTCACTCCAACGCCTGACGGGTAATTTGGCTCTGCACTGGAAGGTCACCGGGTCCGATGCTCAGGCTGTGGGCCCTGGCGAGTCGACTGCCCGTGCGGGAAGCTGGCCCCGCCACTTCGTTCTCCACCACGGATAGATGGGAGGCTCTCCTTTCATGCCCGCGTGCTCCGCCGTGCCCTTGGAGCTGACCGCTGCCGAGCGCCACCGGCTCAAGAAGATGGCCAACGGCCACAAGACCCCGCACCAGACACCCCAGCGGGCGACGATCGTGCTCCTGGCAGCACGAGGCCGCAGCAACGCCCAGATCGCCGCCGAAACCCACCTGCTCGTGGAAACCGTGCGCCGCTGGCGCGGCCGATTCGCGGCTGGCCAGGTTCCCGCCCTGGCCGACCGTAGGCGGTCAGGGCGGGAACCGGCATTCACCGCGCTGCAGATCGCCGAAGTCAAAGCACGGGCCCGCCAGTTGTCCACCCAGTTCGGAGCCCCGCTCTCGCGCTGGTCGTGCCCCGAGCTCGCGCGCGAGGCCGTCACCCGGGCCATCACCGACACGATCTCCGCCTCCACCGTGCGCCGCTGGCTCAGGGACGACGCACTCAAGCCCTGGCAGCACCGTTCCTGGATCTTCATCCGCGACCCGAACTTCCGCGCCATCGCTCAACGGATCCCGGACGTGTACGCGCGCTTCGATGGCACCCAGCTCGGAGAGGACGAGTACGTCATCTCCGCAGACGAGAAGACCTCCATCCAGGCCCGCTGTCGCTCCATCCCACCCTGGCCCCGGGCCAGGCCCGTTCGATGCGCGTCAACCACACCTACGGGCGCGGCGGAGCCCTGGCCTCCCTGGCCGCCTACGACATAGGAGCGTTCTTGAGAACCGTTAGCACGCGGAGGGACGGCTCGGATCCGGAGTTCGGGGGTGTCAGCCCCGCACAGGCACCGAAAGCAATGACCGGTGCGGGAATCTGGTTGCTCTCGGCCGCCTGGATCGCCGCCTCAGCGGCGAGCCCCTGGGCGCAGAAGGCGCTTTCGATCATCGATCCCACGATCGTCTCCTTGCTGCTCTTCTTCTTCGTGGTTGGTGTTCTGGGCATACCGCTGGGTGTGGTCCTGGGTCGTGTGGGGGCAGTGCGAAAAGCTGTGATCACAGCGACTCTGGGGACCGCAGCGGCGACGGCGGGTTGTGTGGCCCAGAGTTGGGGCCTCGGCGTCAAACTGTCTCCAGGCGGGGCGGCCTTCGTTGCCCTATTGGTATTCCTGTTCGTCATTCCGGCGGTGCTCTTTCCATCGGTCGCATTCGTCATTGCTTGGTCTCTGAGAAAGCGGTGAGGATGACGCGCTTATACCTGAAATCGGTGAGATGTTGAGGATCTCGCGGGTGCCCTCGACGGTGACGGCGCAGTAAATCCGGCATTTACTGCGGTAGTTCTTTCTTGGGGATGGTGGATGGTGAAGGGCCACTCCAGGGAGGCGAGCATGTGGGCCATGCCGTCCAGTGAAGTTTCCCCGTGATCCTGGACACTCGTTCGTTATGCCGCGAGGGCGTGCTGATGCCGTTGCCTGGTCTCGGCCGGGGTGAGATAGCCGAACGTCCGGTGCTTGTGCAGGCGTCGGCGGTTGTAGAAGGTCTCGATGAAGTTGAAGGCTTCGGCGCGGGCGGTGGCCCGGTCGGGTCAGGTCCGGGTTCCGATCTCTTCCTTGAGCAGGGCCCAGAAACTCTCTGCTGCGGCATTGTCGAAACACGATGCGGTGCGTCCGCAGCTCTGCCGTAGCCCCAACTCCGTTATTTGATCGCGGAATTGAGTCGACGTGTACTCGCTTCCGCGATCACTGTGGACCACGCATCCGGGCTCCGGGCCGCCTCGGCCGTGGGCCATG